>JAUIMA010000271.1 GCA_030432675.1 Candidatus Hydrogenedentota bacterium
CGCGGGCATGGTGAAGGTAGCGATTCACAATCCTGACGGCACGCCTGTTCCCGGGTATGCCCTCGAGGACTGCGACCTCATCTACGGCGACTCTCTCGACCGCGTCGTGAGCTGGCAGGGGAATACTAGCGTGGAGTCCCTGAGCGGCAAGCCCGTTGTACTGCACATCGTCATGCGCGAGTCGGATATTTACTCCCTGATTGTGAAGTAATGCGCGGTCGATGCCGCCACTATGCTGACCCACGTATGGACACGGACTCGCACGAATAAGAACGAAGGCGAGTCAGGCGGTTCCCCTGCGGGTCTGTCATATTCTTCACCCCAGGCGAAGAAGGGGCTGCACCGGCAGTACGTCGTGTCTTGGGGTTTCGTTCACCAACCCCACGTCCACGGACACGGCCGGGACAGCCTCACGTATTCTTGAACGCGTTGCCTGGTATTCGATTTTGCGTAGGTGGCGCAACTTTCCCACACGCGACGCTGGCTACGGCGTGAAGGCAGTTCCTCTGGGTAGGTTTCGGAGTAATTCGGTTGGCTACCTGTGAAAATGAACTATAGCCGCTCCCCGACGTAGTAGAGCTGGAAGTCATTGCGGCCTATCTCGCGGAGGGAAAGTGCTATGTTTCGAGTTGTATTGAGCGTCTGTGTCGCTGCGTTGTTGGTTGCCTGTCACAGAAGCAATGTGCCGGTCTATGTGCCTGCAGATTCACCCTACACCACCGCTGACCCGACAGGTTTGTCACCCGATTCGGAAACGATAAATCTCCGGCCCGATGTGCATCGGGCTTTCATTCTAGAAAAGCGGGAGTACATCCTGGGCGAGCCGCTCGTTGTGGAAATGCGTACGTGGCCGCGGGGTGAGAGCGCGGTATTTCAGCACACGGGTGGTAGCAGTAGAATGTTCGGGCGAAACAATAATTTCGTCTTTCTTCTCCAAAATGAATCGGGCGAATGGGTTGCGGGCCCGCAGGCGGGTTCGGACCGTGGTGGCTTGATTTCGGGCATCGAGGCAACCACGGACGAGCCCATTCGAATCTTTCAATCCATCCAACGTTGGTGTGCCATCGAGCGACCGGGGCGCTACACCCTGTATTGTTTCTATACCGAGCCCATTGTCGAGGACGGTGCCCTCTACACAGCCTCGGTCGAGACTGAACCCGGAAGTGGTTCTGCAACTCCATTCTTGCCGGCTGAGATTAGAGAATGGATTGCCGAGACCAAGACCGTAAAATTTCAGGGCCTCTGGGATTCCTTGTCCCCCCGGGAATTGGAAAAGGAATTCGTCGGGTGGGACGCCCGTTGGCGGAGTTTGGAGGGGGTGGAGTCGGCCCACGACTTCGCGCGCTTCGATATAATTATTCGAGATGGCTCACCGGCTGAGGAAGAAGCGATGGTCGTTGCGTGGTTGCGCCGCATGGAGGAGGAGCAGGCCTTGGGATTTGTGGACCGCCAGAGGAATCGGGCGGAAGCCACGTTGGAGTCCGTCTATTTTTCCCGCCAGGAATGCTGGTTGCCGACGTTGGAAACCTGGTGTGTCGGTGGGCGGATGGAATTCAGGAACGCCATGTATGTGGGACTCCTGCTGAATCCACAGGTTGGTGCCACAAGAATCGCCTTGAATGGTTCGGATAAGGTGTTGGCTTACTGGGAGCACTGGCCCCAGCCGGGACTCCTTGAACGTCTGGCGGTGATCAGGGACGATGAGAGCGATCCGAGATTGAGCGCCTTGGCGGCTACTTGGCACCAGCGCGTTTCCCAACAAGGGATGCAAGGGAAGAGTGAAGGTTTCTGAGCGGCTCGTGAAATCTTTCACGTCACCGACACGCCTGTGCGCTCCGCGACGGAGCGAACATTCCGCGCCTGCTCAGGAAGGCTTCGCAGCAGCCAACACCTGCGCTTTCGGCGCGCCTGCAATTCTTCCAGCGGGGCGTTGGCCTTTTCCTGGTCTGCCCCGGTCGCCCAGGTCTTCTTGCGCCACTTCGGCGATGGCCATCAGACGCGCCACCACATCGGGATGCTCAGCGGCCACATTGTGTTCCGACGCGATATCCTCCACCACGTTGAAGAGGAGGGGTGTCGGCGTCTCGCTCTTCTTAAAGTGGGGGTGGCTGGCATTGGCTGTAATGGGCAGGAAAAGTTTCCACGCTCCCGAGCGGACCGCGTGGAGCTGGTCTTCCTGGTAGTAATAATAGGCCTCATGGGGTGTCGTCGCGCCGGGCGTACCGAAGAGCAGGGGCGCGATGTTTTTCCCGTCGATGATGCGGTCCGTGGGCGCGCTGCCACCAGCAAGCCGGGCGAAGGTGGGAAGGAGGTCCATGGTGGAGGCGAGTTCGTCGCAGGTGGTTCCGGCGGGCACGGTGCCGGGCTGCCAGACGATGGTCGGAACGCGAAAGGCGCCTTCGGCGGTAGAATAACCCCGGCCATGAAGGGGACGGTTCGAGCCCCGGCTCAGGTTGTCGGGGTCCTGGTTGATGGGCGCGCCGTTGTCCGAAGTCCAGATGACAAACGTATTCTCGGCGATACCCAGTTCCACGAGTTGGTCAAGCATGACCCCCATGGACCAGTCCAATTCTTCGATGCTGTCGCCCCAGGGGCCGTTCTTGCTCTTACCGCGAAAGGCATCGCTGGAAAAAGGCGTGGTGGTGCTTCCGGGCATGGCCTGGGGGAAGTAGAGGAAGAAGGGCTCGTCCTTATGGTCGGCAATCCATTCCATTGCCCGTTCCGTGTAGCGCTTGGTGAGGCCATCGCGATCGCAGGGGGCTTCGATGACCGTCTCGTTTTCCATGAGCGGCAGGGGTGGCCACTGGGAGCCGTCTTTTTTCCACACCCGCTCGGTCATGTCATCGGAATAGGGAACGCCAAAGAACCAATCAAATCCCTGGCGCGTGGGGAGAAATTCCGGCTGGTCGCCCAGATGCCACTTGCCCACCATGCCCGTGGCGTAGCCCTGTGCCTTAAGCACTTCGGCAATGGTGATTTCTTCGGGCGCGAGTCCATAGGGAGAGACAGGCCGCAATACGAGGCCGTCGCGGGGGTTGGTGTGCATGCCCACCCGCTGGGAATAGCAGCCGGTGATGAGGCTGGCGCGCGAAGGCGTGCAGACCCCGGCGGTCACGTTGAAGTGGGTGAACTTGCGGCCCTCCTCCGCCATGCGGTTCAGGTTGGGCGTCCGGTGGAGCGTGGAGCCAAAGGGCTCGATATCGCCATAGCCCAGGTTATCGCAGAACACGACGATAAAGTTGGGTGGTCGCTCGGCGGCGTGCGCCATGGGAAGGGCGAGCGTGAGGGTGAAGGTCGTAAGAAATACAGAGAGCAGGCGTTTCATTGGGTCCCTCGTTGTTAGTGATAGCCTAGGGCACGTCATCGGCCACTATGCGAAATACTACGTTGCCGTGGTGTGTCCCGCTTTCGACCAGTCGGTGGGCCTGGGCCCCATCGGCCAGATCAAAGGTCTGATCAATCAGTGGGGAAAAAACGTCTTGCGCCACCAATTGGGCCAAATAATCCAAGTCCTCGGAGGTGTAATTCGCGAAGGAACAGCTTACCTGTTTCTTCGTGCGTATGGAAGTGCACGGAGCCCTGAGCATGGAGGAAAACCGGGGGTTGACGATAAGGAGGCGGCCATCCGGATTCAGTGCGTGGACACTTGCGCCGTAGGGTGCCTTTCCGATGACGTCGATGATTACATCATAATGGGGGCCGTGCTTCGTGAAGTCTTCCCGGGTATAATCGATCACTGTTTCCGCCCCGAGGCTACGTAGGGTTTCCAGCTTGCTGGTGTGGTCTACCGCCGTCACCTCCGCGCCGAAGTGCCGCGCCAGCGGAATGGCAAAACTCCCGATGTTGCCCCCGCCCCCGTTGATCAATACCCGCTCGCCCGGTTGAATGGCGGCCTTCCGAATAAAGTGAAGGGCATTGAGTCCGCCCGTGGGCAGCGTCGCAGCCTGCTCGAAAGAAACACCATTGGGCTTTCGTGTCAGGGGCGCCGACTCACGGAGACACTTAAACTCCGCGTGGGCTCCAAGGCCGATTTCGGTCGCCCCAAAAACCGTATCGCCCACCTGAAAGCGCGTGACGTTATCGCCTACCGCGTCGATGGTGCCAGCGACGTCTTGTCCGAGAATGCGTATACGCTTAGGGTGGATCAGGCCTGAATAGAGACGGAGGGGCACCCAAAACCACCAGGGGAAACGAAAGGCGCGAAACTCGCAATCGGCCTGGATGACCGATGCGGCATGCACACGAATGCGCACTTCATTGTCACGGGGTTCCGGTGTGGGTACGTCGGTATAGCGCAGGACCTCTGGTGGTCCATAGCGGTCGAAGACAATGGCTTTCATAGGACTCGGGTTTCGCTTTCCACGGGTCGATTAAAATACGTCGGGGTGCCTGGAGTGAATAACTTCACCTCAGACACCCCGGAATTATTCGTTCATGGCGGGAACTATTTAGACCCAATCGCGCGATGGCCGGCTGCGCATGGCATTGGCCTCATCGTCGTTGGTGAATTCCTCTTTCTCCGGATCCCAGGCAAGCACCTTGCCCATGCGCTGGATACCAATGTTCCACAGGTGGGCGATGCTGGCCGTGCGGTGGCCCACTTCCACAGGCTCCAGGGGATTCTCTCGGGTCTTGACGCTGTCCAGGAAATTGCGGACGTGGTCGCCATAGTAGTTGCCCATTTCGGCGAAGCTACGCGCCGGGTTGGAGATGGGAAGGCGCTCGTCGTTGGGGCCGAGTTGGGCCGTTTCGATGGCCTTGGAAGAGGCCTCGACCTTGCCAAAGAGGCCATACTTGACCCAGCCTTCCGTACCCACAAACTTGACGCCCATGTATTCGTCGTTGCTTTCGCCGAAGAGCTCTACGCCGTTGGCATAGCGGGCGCGGAACTTGGCTTCCAGTGCTGTGGTGAAAAGACTGCCCTCGGGGAGCCACTTGGCATCCAGGCCTTCCACTTCCACCGGGCCTGTATGGTCCGTGTTGTTGCCCCACTGGGCGATGTCGAGACTGTGGGCACCCAGGTTGGTAATCTGGCCGCCGGAGTAGTCCATTCCAAAGCGGAATTTATAGATGCAGCGCATGATGTGGTGGGGGACCATGGGAGCCGGTCCAATCCAACGCTGGTAGTCGAAGCCTTCCGGCACGGGCGTAGGTTCCCAGCCGGGTCCGGGGCCGACCTTATTGTTGTAGCCAATGTTGACGTGCATGGACTTCAATTCGCCAATATAGCCATTGCGTACGAGCTCGCAAATGTGACGTGCCCGGAAATTGGAACGATACTGACTCGCCGTCTGGAGCACGCGGTTATTCTCGCGGACCGCCTTAATCATTTGCGGTCCTTCTGCGAGGGTGAGGGTCATGGGCTTCTGACAGAAAATATCCTTGCCCGCGTTGGCGGCGGCAATGGTCATGGGGGCGTGCCAGTGATCGGGCACGACGATGGCCACCACGTCGATGTCATCCCGGTGGATGACTTCATGGAAATCCGTGGTGGCATCAATGCCGTTGTAGCTTTCTTTGCCCAGTTTTTTTGCGTAGAACTCGTTGGCCATCTGGAGCGCGGGCTCCCGGCCCATGACGACTTCTTCATTGCGATAGCCTTTGCTTGCGGTATTCACATCGCACAGCGCCCGAATCTGAACGTCGTCGTTGCCCATGAACAACTTCATATCGGGCGTGCCGCGCGTGCCCAGGCCGATGATGCCCACATTGATGCGCTCGCTGGGCGCGTTTTTTCCCCAGGCGCTGCTGGGGAGAATCATGGGGGCGGCGACCGCGGCGGTGGTGGCACCGACTTTCTTTAAGAAGCTGCGGCGGCTGACGGTAGGGGTCTTTGGGGTCGTACTCATAATGGGATGGGTATTCCTTTATCGTTTGCTGACGCGACGCATCGGGCCAGCGCTCTTTGGATGGTTGGAAAACGATCCGTGCCCTGAGTGTTTCGAGATCGGCCGGGTCGCGGAGCGGAAAAATCCGCTTTTCGGCGTTGCGTGATTCCGTAAAGTCTATCCTACCATCGTGGGCGGCGTGTTTCTAGTTGGGAAAGGGGGGGGAAAG
Source organism: Candidatus Hydrogenedentota bacterium (assembly GCA_030432675.1). Lineage (GTDB taxonomy): Bacteria > Hydrogenedentota > Hydrogenedentia > Hydrogenedentales > JAEUWI01 > JAEUWI01. Next base: position 6,058 of record JAUIMA010000271.1, read on the forward strand.
GACCAAAAGGACACAAACGACTTAAACGACCTAAACGACAACGACCACCGTGCATCAAGAGGGGCCGACTTTACCGCGATGCGATAACGTCTTCTTGGCACCATTATGGTGAATGGGGTACGACCTGTCCTTTTCGTCCTTTCAGTCCTTTATGTCCTTTTTCCTTGCCTACCGATAGTGCCGTCCCTTGGGGGCACCGGGCTCAATCTGGGGTGGGGCTTCGCTGTGACTGGCATTCAGCAAGGCGTAGAGTTTCGCCACTATATCGGGGTGGGACGTGGCCACGTTGGTGGTCTCTGCCAGGTCAACCTGGAGGTCGTAGAGTTCCAAGGGGGACTGGGGGCTCCGTTGCACCGCTTTCCAACGCCCCAAACGGCCGGAACGTTGGCCGCCCTGATCCTCCCAATAGAGAAAACGGTCCCGCTTCAATTCCGTGTCGTCCTTGCCGGTGAGCGTTGCAGCGAGGGACAGGCCATCGACGTCCGTGGGCACGGCGGCGTCGGCCCCTGCCAATGCGGCGAAGGTGGGCAGGTAATCCATGAAGTGGAAGGGCATATGGTTTTCGGTGCCCGGCTTCAGCATGCCCGGCCAGTGGGCAATGGTCGGTACCCGAATCCCCCCTTCGTATTGGTCATACTTGTAGCCCCGGAGTCCGCCGTTGGCATTGAAGAAATCGGCATTGGCGATGGGGTAGCGGTCCGCCCCATTGTCCGACGTGAAGATGACCAGGGTGTTCTCCGCAAGCCCCTTCGCCTTCAAGGCATCCAACACCTGCCCCACGCCTTGGTCCATGTGGGAAATCATCCCGGCCATGGTGGCCTTGGGGGCTTCCGGGGTGTAGTAGCCCTGTCGCCAGGTTTCCTCGGGTCGTTCTTCCGGGAATTTTCCGAGATAGGGGGCCACCGATTCTTCTGGAGCGACCCATTCGTGGTGTGGGATGGCCACGGAGATAAAGCAATAGAAGGGTTGGGCCTCATCGGCTTCGATAAATTCCAGGGCCTTTTCCATGATGGTGTCGTGGACGTAAGTCTTCCGTGCCCCATTCCAATTCTCGGGGAAGGGGTAGCGTTCCTCGTTGTGCCAGAGATAATCGGTGTGATAGGAATGGGCGTGGCGCTGGTGCAGGTAGCCGAAGAATTCATCGAAGCCCTGCTTGTTGGGTACGCCCGTCGTGTCGGCATCCCCGAGTCCCCACTTCCCGAAGAGTCCGGTGCGATAGCCTGCGGTCTTGAGTACTTCGGCCACGGTAACATCTTCATCCCGCAGGGCGATGCCGCCACTATTTCCGCGCACGGGGGTGTGGCCCCCATGATAACCGGTCATGAGAATGCTGCGGGCGGCCGCGCAAAGGGCGGCTCCGGAGTAGGATTGGGTAAAGCGCATGCCTTCCTCGGCCATCCGATCAAGGTGGGGCGTATTGATTTTGGTCTGGCCATAGCTGCCCAGATGTCCATAGCCCAAGTCATCGGCCATGATAAAGACGATATTGGGTCGGGGGGCGGCCTGGGAAGAGGTGGCGACGAAGATCAAAACAAGGCTGAGGAAGATCCATCGGGGTATGGGCATGAGCGCGAAATCCTGTCGGGTTGTTGTATCCATCACGTGGAGTTCTCCTGTTCGATATGACAGCATACGACGCTGGACCTCTTTTGGCAAGTCATTCGCCCGATTGGCACCGTGGTGGCGGCATTTTTCAGTTGCGTTGCGGGGTATTCCGGGGTATACTTGAAGGTAGAAACAGCAACGATTACCACGGAGGGTATTCACTATGGCTGGAATATCGGGTGTCGGTGGTGCGGCCTTGTCGGCCCAGCAAATCGACATACAACGGAGTGTGCAGTCGGCAAAGCTCCTTAAAGATGCTGCAGAGCTTGAAGGCGATCTGGCGTTGAAGTTACTTCAGTCCGCCCAGGTTACCGGAACTGGACAGAATATTAATATCCAAGTCTAACGACCATACCCGATCGCGTTGGGTTTTTGTTGGGCGCGCCCCGTTGCGGTGGGCCGTAGTATGAAAAATCGCAATTTTGACAGGCGGAGTGTGCCATGGCACGCGACGCCTGTTTCTGTAATGAATCGGGCTGCATCGGGCCAAATCCGATGCTGGAAAGTGCTTGTATGAGGTTCGTCGGGGTTTCTCTTGTTGTTCTGATGGCATGGGCAGGGGGAGGCACTTTCAGCGCCTCAGCGGATACTTCGGTATTACCCACGGGACCCGGGGAACCCGCGGTGGTCAGTCTCCAC
>JAUIMA010000272.1 GCA_030432675.1 Candidatus Hydrogenedentota bacterium
CCTTGCGAGGCGAGCCCATTTCCCTCTACGGGGACGGGAGTCAGACCCGTTCCTTCTGCTACTACGAAGACCTGATTCGTGGCATGATGGCCATGATGGACAATGATGGCTTTACCGGACCAGTCAATCTCGGAAATCCCGACGAATTCACCATACGACAGCTCGCAGAGACCGTCATTCGGCTCACGGGGTCTAAATCTGAGCTGATCTTCAAGCCGCTCCCTGAAAACGATCCGACGCGTCGCAGGCCAAACATCGGCTTGGCCAAAGAGCGGTTGTCGTGGCAGCCCACCGTTGCCCTGGAAGCCGGATTAAAACCTACCATCGAATATTTTGCACGCGAAATAGGGGTGTAGTCGCTCGGAGCGAGTTACCGTCGTGTGGGTACGGTCGCGATGCCCAGAAACTTTCTGAGCTCGTCCCCATTCGCCGTCATATCCGCCAGGGTATATTGGTCGAGGACATCCGTAAAAGCGCGAAACGCCTCATTGAGTACTCCTTTTAAACGGCAGCTCGGTGAGATGATGCATCGATTGCTTTCGCGATCAAAGCACTCTACGATGGTAAAGTTGGGCTCCGTGCGGCGTACCACGTCGCCAATATTGATCGTTTCCGGCGGGTGCGCCAGACGCAGGCCCCCATTGCGCCCTCGTATGGTGGTGACATAGCCCAACTTCCCCAGATTATGTACCACTTTGACGAGATGATTGCGTGAGATGTTGTACTGTTCCGCAATCTCTGTAATCGTCGCACTCTCGGTCGCGATGGCGAGATAAATGAGGGTGCGGAGGGCATAGTCGCTGTATTGCGTGAGTTGCATGCTGTAGGAACTCCAATTCTTTCGAGGTTAAGTATACCATCCTGACTCCTTCAGGTTGACTTTTCTGCTCGTTTTGGATAAGATTCATTTGAAATCTATCTTTACGGTCGTAGAGATGCTGTGTCGAATAGACCGAAACCAAGGCAAATGGAAACGATTGGAGAATGCAATGAGTGGACTTTATGACGCGATTGGTGGGGAACCCGCAGTGAATGCAGCGGTCGATATTTTCTATCGGCACGTACTTTCAGATGATCGTATTGCGCACTTTTTCGATGGTGTGGATATGGAGCGTCAGGCGCAAAAGCAGAAAGCGTTTCTGACCATGGCGTTTGGTGGGCCCCACAATTACACGGGTTTGGATATGCGCAAGGGGCACGCCCACCTGGTAAAGCAAGGGCTGAACGACAGTCATTTCGACGCGGTGGTCGAACATCTGAGTATCACCCTGACCGAGTTGAACGTGGACCAGAAACACATTGATCAGGTAATGGCTATCGCAGAGAGCACCCGGGAAGATGTGTTGGGACGTTCCACGGAACCAGACGCCGAAACGGCAAACGTATAGACCGTGGAGTCGCCGTCACAGGCGTTGCATACTAAGAGGTCGGGAGTGTCGGAATGGCCACAGTAAAATTCGAAGCACAGGAAATTGAATTGACCGAAGGTGAATCCGTGTTGGAATGCCTGGAGCGATCCGGGCATCCGATTCCCAATTCGTGTCGCAGTGGGGTGTGTCATAGTTGCCTGATGCGCGCCACGGCCGGGGAATTGCCCCCAGCAGCTCAGAAGGGACTGAAGGATTCCCACCGGGCACAAGGCTATTTCCTGTCATGCTGTTGCTATCCCGACACGGACCTCAGCGCGGTTCGGGTGGATGCGGATTCCATGCGTATTGGAGCCCGCGTGCTACGTAAAGAATCTTTGAACGAACGGGTGTTGCGCGTGGTTCTGGAGGCGAATGAACCGCTCGATTATTTTCCTGGTCAGTTCGTAAATTTTGCGCGGGCGGATGGGCTAGTCCGAAGTTTTTCCCTGGCGAGCGTTCCAGCCTTGGACGATGGCCTTGAGTTTCATGTGGCCCTCGTGCCGGGCGGTAAGATGAGTGGCTGGTTGCACCACGAAGCGGTGCCCGGCGATGACCTCGAACTCATGGGGCCCCTGGGGAATTGCTTTTACGTGCCGGGCAATCCGGAGCAGCCCTTGTTCCTCCTCGGTACGGGAACAGGTCTGGCCCCCTTGTATGCCATTGCCCGGGATGCTCTGCATCAGGGGCACACGGGCGCGATACACCTGTTTCACGGTGCGCTGGTTGCGGCGGATCGGTATCTGGTCGAAGCGCTATCGGCCTTGGCGCAGGACCATGCAAACTTTGGCTATCACCCGTGTGTACGTGATGAGGCCGGTGCGGACTGGGTGCAGGGGGAGGTAGATGCCCATGCGTTGGAATTGGTCCCGAATCTGAAGGGATGGAAAGTCTATCTCTGCGGTAATCCAACGTTGGTGCGCAACGTGCAACGGAAGGCTTTTCTGGCGGGAGCGAGCATGCAGGATATCTACGCCGATGCCTTTCTCCCGGCGGGGGGATGAGTTAATCGGGCGTCCCTGCCGTTCCCCTTGGGGAAGGTGACCCGCCGTGGTAGTATGGATGCTATGCGGGCTTAATGGGCGTCGATTCCCTTCAGCAGGAAGAGCAGGTGCTCCAGGCTCTTGAAGATCTCGTCGAGATACTCCGGAATGGCCTTGGCACTGCCGGGTAACGTATAGACGAGGGTACTGCCCATAACGGCGGCCACGCTGCGGCTGGTGAGGGCCAGGGGCATGGCCTCGCCGTACTTCAAGCGGATGTAATCCATAATGCCGGGGATTAACTTGTCGGCCTGGGCCATGACAACGTCGGGGGTAATGTCGCGGGGCCCGACACCGGTGCCGCCGGTGGTGATAACCAGATCAACGCGGCTCTGCCGTGCATTATCTAACGCCTTTTCGAGGACGGCCTTCTCATCGGGAATCACCTGGGTCTCAACCCAGAGTCCCCAGCGATTTTCCTGGCACCACGTATCGAGGAGTGCCCGTGCGGCCGGCCCGCTCTTGTCTTCATAGGTGCCCTGGCTGGCGCGGTCACTGACCGTAATGACATGGGCTCGCAGGAGTCGATGCTGGTGGCGGATGGGCTGTCCGGATTCGATGACGCCCCCGTGGATGACCCGGGCGAAAATGCCGTGCTCCGAGAGCAGGCACTTGGCCCGGGCGTCACAGAGTTGGGCTCCATCGTCACTGACCGCTTTTCCAATCTGCGTTACTTCCAGGATAGCGTCGCCGAGTTCCAGGGTATCCAGACGCTGAAGCGATGCCAGGCCCGTTCCTCCGATAAGGATGTTTTCCTGGCCCATTCCCGGATGGGCCACCTTTTCAGCATCAGAGAACACGGTGGCCGCAACGGATTCGTGCATCAGGCTTATTTGGCGCAAGCCAGGTCCCCGATGGCGGTCGCCCGCTATGCCGTCCCGGTCCAACGCAAGCGTCGAAGAGATTTCATGGGCGCTGCCTTTTTCGCGGGACAGGCTCAAGCCTACGGTGGTCAGCGTACTCAACGGGGGCGCGGAGGAGGGGGAAGGCATAGTGTCTCTCACGTGTTGCTGCCATTCAGGAGTCTCAGGAATACGGAGTCACCTGCATGGAGTTGGGTTATGCCGACTGGAAAGGCAATGAATCCGTCGGCGGCGGTAAAGGCATGGATATGGGCCGAGCCATGAAAGGTGATGGGCACGGCCTGCAATTTCGCATTCAGCGCGACGGGGATCCAGCCTTCTCGTGCGCCGTTCTTTCGGGTGAAGTCCTGACCGAGGGTCACGGGCAGTCCCGGTGCTCGGGAATCGTGACCCTGCAGGTGCAGTAGAAAGGGGGTGACAAAGAGCAGGAACTGTAAATAACTGGAGACCGGGTTCCCCGACAAACCGAAGCAGGCCTTGGAGCCCCGGGTGCCGAATAACACGGGCTTGCCGGGTTGAATCGCCACGCGGTCGAAGTGGATGTCGAAGCCGTGGTGCTGGAGTATTTCGGGCACGAGGTCATAGTCGCCCATCGAGACACCGCCCGTGCTGATGATAACGTCATCACACTCCAGCGCGCGCTCCCACCGTTCAATCATCGCCGCGCGCTGATCCGGGGCAATGCCCCGATCGGTTGCCACGGCACCCGCCCGTTGGGCAAGGTGGGTAAGTTGAATACTGTTACTATTGCGGATCTTTCCCGGAGGGGGCTGGGTGTCCCAAGGGACGAGTTCGTCTCCCGTGGCGAAAACAGTCACGCGGGGTTGGGCATACACGGTGGGGTGGGTGCATCCCACCGATGCGAGCACCGGCAAGTGCGCCGAGTCCAGACGAAGCCCCGCTTGGAGAACGGCGTCGCCCGTTTGGATGTCTTCCCCTTGGGGACAGATGTTACTCTTGGGGCTGTCTCCGGTAAAACGGATTGTCTTTTCGTCGAGGACCTCGACTTCCTCTACGATGAGAATGCAGTCGGCCCCTTCTGGCACGGGGGCCCCGGTCATGATCTTGCTGCAGGTGCCGGGGGTGATGGGGTGGGAGGGTACGCGGCCTGCCGGGATACGTTCCAGCACGCGCAAGGTGTTGAAGGCGTCGGTCGTGCGACAGGCGTAGCCATCCATAGAAGACTTCGGAAAGGGCGGCATATCCACATCGGAGTAAACGGTATCCGCCAGAACACGCCCGTGGGCGTGTTCCAGCGGAATAGATATGGTGGGTAACTGCCAGGCGGCAGTGGCTATGCTACGGAGCGCGTCTTCGCGACTGATCATACATGGATCCAGATTTCGAAATGCGGTCGAAACCTCAATTATGCCCTATGTAACCGGGGCAACGCCATGTGCTGGATCGGCGGCGTCTCCTTAGTAACGTCGTGGGCGCTCTGCTTTGGGCCGTGCTTCGTTGACGTTGACATTGCGGCCTTTGAGATCTTTTCCGTTCAAGGACTCAATGGCGAGTTTGGCTTCATCATCGACGGGCATTTCGACAAAGCCGAAACCTTTGGAACGACCCGTTTCACGGTCGCTGATTACGTTGGCGCTGGACACTTCACCGAAGGCGGCAAAGGCTTCCCGAAGATCTTCATCAGTTACGGAGTAGGATAAATTGCCTGCATAGATGTTCATGTGAATTCGTCTCTTCCTCTAGTGTGCGGGGTAGCGCTTCATCGCGAACCAGTCGAATAAGTCATTGCGCAGCAGATCCCCCGATTCTACCCGAAAGGGAGAGTGTATTCTGCCCAATGCACTTCCTGCGTGATACGGCACGATCCCAGGTTACACGGTGGAGATGCGACGACCTGCTTTAGAACCGCGCTACCTGCACCACATATCCATTCGACTGAGACACCATTATAGACAACCGTGAAAGAAATCACCAGTACCAATTTCTGACACTTGACGTGGATTCGTCACGAAAATCAGCGGTTAGTAGCGGTTTTGGGTTGCTCGAAGAGGTTGTTATCCTATGGGGCGATTATCGGTGATTCAGGTTGTTGTTTGTTGGTTATTGTTTGTTTTGTCTTCCTTCGTTCGGGTTGAGGCGGTGTAGTCGTGGGGGGTATTGAGATTACCGATTGTTCCTTCCGAGACCAATACCGCCGCAGCCTGCACGCCGTCCAGAAAGTCGTGCATGCGAAAATTTCCGCAGTCGAGGTTTTTCTTCATGTTCGCGAGAAGGGCCCGATGGTAGAACGCAATGAGAGGCTCATAGTGGCCTGCCCTGGTGCGGGGCACGACGCACTGTTTCCCCGGCATCTGTCGCACCATTTCGGCGATGAGCGGTTGGGGGATTTCCGGGATGTCGGCGGCGATCACAAAATTCCAGGGGTGTTGGGATGCTGCGATTCCCGCCGCGATCCCCGCAAGAGGACCTTGCCCCGAGACCCGGTCGCATACCATGGGCAGCCCGAGGAATTCATAGGTTTCGGGGGTATTGGTGCTCACCGTTACGGACGGGAAAAGGGGCTGCAACTGATTGGCCACATGCTGAATGAGCGGTACGCCCTGATACGGGAGCAAACATTTGTTGGTGCCCATCCGGCGACTACTTCCGCCCGCAAGGATAACAGCGCCCGCGTCGTAGGGTGGCCCGGTGTTCATTTCGCGGAAACCAGCGCTTTCGTTCCTCCGCGGAGGGAGAAGACCTGCGCGTGGCCAGCTTTGCGGAGGGCCATGGCGAGATACTTACTCCGCATGCCCCGGCTGCAGACGAGCAACCACGGCTCGGGCACGTCAATGTCGAGCGCATCGACCTGGATATCCTTGGCCGGTCGATGGGCAGCGAAGGGGATGGGCACGCGCTCCCCGTCGGCTTCTTCTTCGTCGCGGATGTCGATGAGGGCATAGCCGCTCCAATCACCGCCCAGGTCGGCGGCATCTAATTCCACCGGGGCCTCCGCGACAATGGCGGTGATGGAGGGGTGGGTGCCACAGACAGGGCAATCGTGGTTTCGTTCTGCCTTGGCCTTATAGCTGCGGAGGCTGAGGAGATCCATAAAGAAGGTGTCGCCCTGGAGTTTGTCGGGGAGGTCGAGGAGGTGCTTGAGGACTTCCATGGCCTGGAGGGAGCCAAAGACGCCGGGGATGGCACCAAGGACACCGACTTCCGCGCAGCTCCCCACGCACCCGGGCTTGGGCATTTCGGGCCAGAGGCAACGGACGCAGGGGCCATCGTGGTCGGGGTTGTAGACAAAGAGCTGGCCTTCGTATTGATAGATGCTCGACTGGACCAGCAGTTTCTTGTGGAGTACGGACACATCATTGAGGAGAAACTTGGTTTCGAAGTTGTCGGTGCAATCGACGAGCACATCGTAGTCGCGGACCAGATCCACCGCGTTGGCGCGGGTAATACGGTCGGTGAGGGTGACCACGTCGATAAAGGGATTGAGGGCCCGGAGGCGTTCGGCGGCGAGCAATGCCTTGGGCTGGCCGACTCCCGGTGCGTCGAAGAGGGTCTGGCGGTGGAGGTTGGAGGCTTCCAGGCTGTCGGCTTCGCAGATTGCCAAGTGGCCAATGCCCGCTGCCGCCAGGTATTGGAGAGCGGGCGATCCGAGGCCGCCCGCACCGACGACAAAGACCCGGGCCTGACGGAGTTTGTCTTGGCCGGCTTGTCCGATTTCTTTGAGATGAATCTGACGCGCGTAGTAGCCCGCCTCAGTGATAGCCGCAGGTGTGGGGGCATTGTTTGAATTCAACCCACCCCCAGCCCCTCCGAGGAGGGGAGTTTTGCAGGTTTCGTCCTGGATTTTGGAGGAGACAACAGCGGTGTCGTTGGGGGTAGCTTTGGCAACGCTATCGCCAAACGCTGGCCCGCTATTCCCCTCCTGGGAGGGGCCAGGGGTGGGTTGGGGCGTTGCTGTGGACGATGCACCATGGTGGTGATTGGCGTGCTCCAGGGCTACACCAGCGTGGGCGCAGTGTTCGCAGTTTACCCAGCCCGAGTCGCCGTCCGTGTAGTGCTCTTTTTTCCAGATGGGGAGGCGGTGTTTCACCGAGTCGATGATAAAGCGGCAGGCGTCGAAGGCCTCGCCCCGGTGGGCCGCACTGACACCGACCCACACGGCCATGTCTTCCAGTTCGAGGGTGCCCACGCGGTGGACACATTTCGCTTCGAGGAGTCCGAAGCGTTCCATGGCGTCCGCGAGGATAGCGTTGCCTTCCGACACGGCGACGGCTTCGTAGGCTTCGTATTCCAGGCGTTCGACGGTCTTGCCCTCGTTATGATTGCGGACCCAGCCTTCAAAGGCGACGAAGCCACCGGCTTCCACGTTGCGCACGGAATCGCGGAGGGCCTGGGGGTCGAGGGGACGGTCGGACATGATCAGCCTCCCGCCACCGGGGGGATGAAGACCACATTGTCGTTGGGCTGGAGGGGCGTATCCCAGGCCTTGAAGGCGTCGTTGATGACGACCTTAAGTTGATTGGCATCGAGGCTGAAGCCGTGCTCCGATTGAAGGGTCGCGTAGAGTTCCTCGGGGGTGGTGGCGGCCGTTTCAACGGTTTCTTCCGAAAGGCCACGCTGTTCGCGGAGGAGGGCGTAGTAGCCGATTTTTAAGGTCTTGGTACTCACGGTAAATTCCTGTGGGTCGTATGGGGCCTATGGGTCTCAGGAGACCTATCGCAGATTGCAACGGCTCATCTGTCCTTTAGGTCCTTTTCGTCGTTTATGTCCTTTGAGGTGCGCGTGGTCACGCTAGCTATCTCAGCTTCGCTCCACATCGCGCTTGCCGCCGTGTTTCTCCACGAGGCGGGTTTCCTTGATGACCATGTCGTGGGAGAAGGCCTTGCACATATCATAGATTGTCAGGGCGGCCACGGTCGCGCCGGTGAGGGCTTCCATTTCGACACCCGTCTTGTGGTGCACCTTGACGCGGCACTCAATCAGGATGTCATTCTTGCCGTGAGGTGCGATGTGAATCTTGCAGCCT
>JAUIMA010000273.1 GCA_030432675.1 Candidatus Hydrogenedentota bacterium
CAGCACTCGCTGCAACTGGCTCCGTATTGAAAGCAGGAGAAACAGCGATGATGGCGGAGCATAACCCGAATGGCCATGGCGTCGGTCAGCGTATTTCCCAGGTCGTAATCGGCATCATCGTCTACCAGGGTGCAGGCGTAGACTCCCATCCGCCCGTTCCGTTTGACGATCATTTTACTGAAGTTGCACATGAAATCTTGCCGGGAGCTATCGTTCTGGTACTGGGTCATACAGTTCTCGGTGATATGGGGCACGCCCGTTGGGTGGGAACTGGGACCGAAAAAGTCGGGGAAGGCCACGAGCACCAGATCTTCCGGCACACCCACCCGCCGAAAATGGGCGCGAAAGGCGCTTTCCACGGCGGGGCGATCTTCGTCTTTTTCCATATGGCGGGCCACGGAAACCTGAAACCCGGCTTCATGGAGGCGGGCCAACGTCTCCAGGGCGCGTTCGAAGTTGCCCTCTCCCCGACCGGCGTCGTGCCTTTCGGCATCGGGGACGTCCAGGCTGATCCGAAAACGAATCGGGTGGGCCGCATCCCTCAGCGCCTCGACCTGCGCCCACCGTTTTGTCACTGGTTTGGTGCCGTTGGTCAGGACCATACAGGGGCGTTGGGCCAGGGCATATTCGAGGATGTCGAAAATATCCTTGTTGATAAACGGCTCGCCCCCGGTGAAGGAGAACTGTTCCACCCCGAGCCCGATGGCTTCGTCGATAAAGGGCGTCACGTCACCGAGGGTCACCTGTTCGAGGCGGTGCTCACCTGGCCCGGAGCCTTCCAGGCAAAAGGGACAGGCGAGATTGCAGGCCGTACCGGTATGAAACCACAACTCCCGGAGCAGTTGCGGTTGGATATACCCTCGGGGGGTGCCGTCGGGGGTGGTGTGCCAATCGGAATGCCCCGTGTGGAAACGAACAGGTTCAGCGGCATGCGCCATAAGAATAAACGACCTCGTGCTGGGGTTGGGTCCGGGGGTAGATGATGATTACCCAGTATAATTCACCGGGACCCCGATTGTGGAGTCATTTGGTATTCATCCCCATACGGATGTTTTCGCTACGCCGCCGGTCTCCATCGAAAGCGAGACGTTGCTCCGATTTCGCCGACGGCGCGACGCGCCAGGAATTCCCTACTCCGTCTTCACATTGACGAGGCCCAGAAGCAACTGGGTGCCCAGCATAATGAGCATGCCCGGGATTTTCACCAGCAGCCAGCAGAATGTAACCAGGATGCCCAGGGCAATGAGCCAGCTGTATTGGCCCAGTTCCAGTCGATTCAGCACATGATCGGCAAACTGGATGAAGTCGGGTCTGTCATCCATCTGGGGTGAAGCTTTGGCCACCGGAGGTGCCGGTGCCACGGCCTCAGACGGGTCGATTGACGGGGTCGTTCCTTCCACGGCGTCGGTGGCTTCATTGACCTCGGGTACGGGCACCTCCTCACCGGCAGTCGGGACCGCCACGGGGATTTCAGGCTGGGCGTGCGCCACGGCCTGCTGCCATGACGCGATGATATCGGCCGGATTTTCCACGATTCCGCGAAAGAGGCCGAAGAGTTGAATGGCCAGGATGACCCCATAAATGATGGCGAGCAAGGCACCACCACACGCGATAACGCGAATGGAGACCAGAAAACTGTCGAGCAGGCTCTGGCCCGGGATTTCTTCCTGATTTCCGGAATCGGAATGCAACGGTTGGGTGTCCATGATAAACTCCTCCCATAATGCCGACGAATCGGCGCTCCTTGGTGATAGCCTACCACGAAGGAGGACAAATTATTCGATGGCCCCTGGACGCACGTTGAGGTATGCATCTTTAACATACTGGTAATAAAGAACTTTCCTCGCTCCTCTTCCTGAGGGTATACTACCGCGTCTAACCCCTTTAAAAACCCTTATCTGGAGAAATGTGATGATGAAGATCTGTATGGCGGGCGCACTGGGCCGCATGGGTCGTCGAATACTTGAGATGACCGTTTTGGCCGATGACGCGGCCATCGGAAGCGCCTTTGATGCCCCGACCAATGCCGGCACCGTGTTGCAGGTGGGCGTCGAATCCGGAACGCCCCAGTCGGTTACGGTAGGCGGCGACGCCGCCGAGGCCGTTGCCCAGGCCGATGTGATGATTGATTTTACCTACGCCGGGGTCTGCCTCGACAATGTGCGCGCCGCTACGGCGGCGGGCATTCCCTCCGTAATTGGTACGACGGGACTGACCGAAGAGCAGATGGCCGAGCTGAAGGCCCTGTCTCAACGACAGGCTATTGTCTATGCACCCAACATGAGCCGGGGAGTAAACCTCCTCTTTTATCTCACGACGGTGGCGGCCGAAAAGTTGGGTCTGGACTATAACTGCGAAGTCCTCGAGATGCACCACAATCTGAAGAAAGACGCGCCCAGTGGTACGGCCGTCCGGCTGGCCGAAAATGCTGCCGCTGCGTTGGACCTGAGCTATAGCGACGACGTGGTCCACGGCCGCGAAGGCCTGATTGGGGAACGCCCCGTGCGTGAAATCGGCGTTCATTCCATGCGGGGCGGTGACGTCATCGGCGACCACACGGTGTTCTTCGTGGGACAGGGCGAGCGCATTGAGCTTTCCCACCGCTCCTCCACGCGGGATCATTACGCCAACGGCGCGCTGACGGCTTCCCGTTTTGCGCTCAAGGCGAAACCTGGTTTTTATGATATGCAAGACGTGTTGGGACTTCGGTAGGGTCCGATGTTGCCTGCCCGTTCACTTGAGGGAGAATTCGTAGATGAAACGCATCCTGTTATTGATTGCAGCTGTTGCCCTGGGCGCGGCCACTTCCCCGGCGGCGGATCAGTCCGTGCTCACCGGTGATTCCCAACTGCTCTGGCCGGGGGGGCACCCGGTGCCGTGGACAAGGGGCCGGGGCATGAGCCGACTCTGACGGTATATCTGCCCGAAGCCGACACGGCCACGGGTACGGCCATTGTGGTATGCCCGGGGGGCGGTTATGGCGGTCTGGCCATCGATCACGAAGGTGAGCAAATCGCCCAGTGGTTGCTTCAGGAAGGTATCGCGGCGTTTGTGTTGCAGTATCGCCACGCGCCCCACTACGGCCACCCCATTCCCCTTACCGATGCCCAACGTGCGGTGCGTACCGTGCGCGCTGGTGCGGCTGACTGGGGCATCACGCCTGACCGTATCGGTATTCTCGGGTTTTCCGCAGGCGGCCACCTTTCTGCCAGCACGGGTATTTTGCATGAAGGCCCTCAGCCCGATGCTTCCGATCCCATCGATCGGGTATCCGCCCGACCCGATTTTATGGTGCTGCTCTATCCCGTTATTACCATGCAGGATGACTATACGCACAACGGCTCCCGTAAAAACCTCCTGGGCGCGGAGCCCGATCCGGCCCTGGTGGAACGCTACTCCCTGGAACGTCAGGTGAACGAATCCACGCCCCCGGCCTTCCTGGTCCACACAACGGACGATCAGGCCGTGCCCGTTGAGAACAATGTGCAGCTCTATCTGGCGCTCCACCGAAACAAGGTGCCGGTAGAAATGCACATCTACGAAAAGGGCCGGCATGGACTTGGTCTGGGCGGGGGTGATGCCGCCTTTGCCACGTGGCCCGGCCATTGTATTGACTGGCTCCGTGTTCGGGGTTTGTTGCCTGCTGCGAAGTAGGGGCTCTCGAAATCGATAAACGCACGTGCCGGTTGGACCCTTGTGGGTCTGACCGGCACGTTTTTTTTGGTTCACGGGAAAAAAGCGGGGTGACGATCATACCCCGCACATGGTTTTCCGTCGTTCGTGCCACCCGATCGCATCTGGACTTCCGGCCCCAGGGAAAACGTCGATGGACGCCCCGGCTTTTGGTGCGGCCGCAAAATAGAACCCAATTGCGTTCGGGTGCCTTGAGACTGGGCGACTGCGCAGCATCAGAAGCCGTAGCACCGTAGCCTTGCCCCCAAGACTATGACTATAAGAGGCCACGGCACCATCACGCGATGAATACGCACTTGCTGAGGCTCAAGGCACCCGAACCCGACCGGCGGTCGCGCGGAATCGGGTGGCACATTAATCTGCTGAGAATATTTTCTTACCCGTTAATTACCCATGAAGCTTTTTTTGGGGCCATTGAACGGGGACCCGAGTCGTTCCGATAGCAGGAGCAGGGAGCGTTCTGCACGAAATGGGGCGGTTCTCACCGCAATAACGTTTCGGTGGGCCACACGTTGGCTTGGGCATCCCCGGCTCATACGGTATACTGCCTTCCGTGCCCCCGTGGCATGGTGTTGTTGGCTAGAACGAAGCGTTGTGAGGGATAGAGCCGTGTTTGGATGGAAGAATGGTGTTTTTGCCACGTTGGTGGTGGGCCTGGTCGCCCTGGCGGTGCAGGCGCAGGAAGTGGCCGTGCGCACGGAAGCCGTCTATGGTGGACGCATCAATTGGATTGAGTCGGTGGCGCTGGAGAGCGTGAGCTCCGGTGCGAAAGCCTATGAGACCTACACCTCCTATACCTTCGTGTCCACCGAGAGCGCCAACTCCCTCTTCTACACCACCATTGACTTCGACGCCGAAACACCAGCCCCGGCACCCTTCCAACCCGTGCCCGATTTGGATAGTGAAGGAGGATTTGGAAGCATTGGCGCCTTCGCCGTGGATGCCGAATCCTGCCGCGTCTTCTTTGCCCATACCTCGGGACTCTGGAGTGCCGGGTTGGGGGCCGATTCCCTGGTGCAAATTACGGCAGACCCGGTTTCGCCGAGTCTGCTGGTCGCGTCCGGGGTGCTGCACTATGTGTTGGCGGGTTCGCTGCACTTTGGCACCATCAATCCAGACACGGGGTTCTTCACCGAGTCCGCCCAATCCCCGGTCAGTCTGCCCGCATCGGGCGCTTCGCAGTTGATCCGCAGTCCTTTTGACGGGCACCTCTATATCTATCTTGCCGATGACCAGATTCTGCGTTCTTCCCATCCCGTGGGCGTGATATCCGACAGCACGACCTTTACGTCCATTGCACTGCCATCGGCCAAGCAGGTAGGCGGCTGGTCCACCTTCAACGTGGGACCCGACGGACGCTTCTTCCTGGGAGGCACGGGGACTGGTGCGAGCACCACCAAGGTGGTGGCCTATTCCGATGCGATGGACGGCAGCACATGGGTGACCGTGGATACGGGCGTGTCGGGAGTAGGGGGAACGAACCTGGAAACGAGTGGGACGGTAGCGGCATACGACGTGTTCTTCGGCATGGCGGTGAGCAGCAACAAGGGGGTGGAAGGAAGCTGGTCGGGCCTGCCCCGGGGTGGCGATTTTGAAACCCATCCCAACGATGGGCCGGTACGTCGTGATGCCATCAATCCCGAGTTCATTTATCTGACCACCGATCAGGGGATTGGCTTCTCCGAGGACCGGGGTATCAACCTTCGCGAGATTAATGACGGCGTTAGTGCCGTGCAAGTGAATGGCATTGACATGACCGCCGACAAGAACGTGGGCTGGGTTGCGTCGAAATCCGGGGTGCGTCGGGTGACCGACTATCGGAGTGACGCGGTGTGGTCCAAGGCCCTCTTTCCCCTGGGAGATGGCTCTCCCTATCTTGCCGTGGCGGTGGACCCCTTCGACACGTCGGGTAACACGGCCTACGTGGGCAACGTGCGGGTCTATGGGACGGGTGACGGAGGCGGGGAGTGGTCACGGCTGCTTGCTGCCGAGGAACACCCGGTCAATCGTCCATCGGCCTCGGTGGGTGCGCTGGCGAGCAGTGAAACCCGAGAGGGCCTGCTTGCGGCCGGATTTGTGGATAGCCGATCGTCGGCCTACGGGGCCCTCTTCCTCAGTCAGGACCGGGGGGACGCGTGGAGCGAGGTGGTGTTGGAGAGCGCAGGCGTAGACATCCAGGCATTGGCCTTCACCGCAGAGCCCGCGGGGGAAACGCTCTATGTGGGCGTGGCCTATGACGCCGACGCGCCATCGGGTGCGGGCGTGTATCGGGTACGTATCGATGACGAAGGGGTGGTGACGGCGGTGCAGGATTTGGCCAACGCGGTGTCTATCACCGACCTGGCGATTGGCGACGATGGCGCCGTGATCGCGGTGGGTGTGGATGATAGCACCCAGTGGCCCGTGATCTTTTCGAAGGTGTTGGGCGGTAGTTGGGAAGTGCCCACCATCAACGGACTCCCCATGCAGGGGGTGCGCGCGGTGACGATGGGTGATGACCCGGCCAACACGTCGCGACAGGCCCCCTATATCGCGGTGGGCGAGTCGGTCTATGTGTTGGAAGGGGACGCGACGGCCTGGCGGGTTTACTACGCGTACCCGGCAGGTACCCGATTGAATGCCTTGTTCTGGGATGAACTGCTGGTGGGGTCGGATACGGGATTGACGGCGCTTGATGCCATGGGCGAAACCGCGATGTTGCAACTGACCTTGCCCGCGGCCGGTGATGTCGTGGAAGCAGGGAGTACCACGGAAATTCAGTGGACGTCGACGGGGCCCATTGGCGACGAGATTACCGTGACCCTGTTGCAAGAGCCCTTGGATGTGGTGCATCAAGCGTTCACCGTGAGCAATGGGGGAGAAACGACGTGGAATGTTCCCGCAGGTTTGGAAACGGGCGACACCTACTATTTGCAGTTACGGGACAACAGCGAGCCCGCCGTTATGGCCGTTGGGGCATCCTTTAGCATCCAGTCCGTCGCGGGTGAGGGTGAGGGTGAGGGTGAAGGTGAAGGTGAAGGTGAAGGTGAAGGCGAAGGCGAAGGCGAAGGCGAAGGCGAAGGCGAAGGAGAAGGAGAAGGAGAAGGAGAAGGAGAAGGAGAAGGAGAAGGGCCAAGCGACGTTGAAAACGCCCGGGCTCTGTTGACGCAGTTTTCCCAGGCCGATGGGAATAATGATGGTCGCCTGAGCTTTGTCGAGTCCCAGTCCGTCATGTCCGGTTTGACCCAGGCCGAATTCGACCGTTTGGACAGCAACCAGGATGGCGGACTGACGGAGTCCGAGTTACGGGCCATAACCGGGGATGTTGCGCCGGGCTGCACGTTGGGCAAAGACTTCCGTCAGGGCGCACACGAGCAGCTGAGTAACCTGTTTTTACTTGGCGTTTCCCTGCTGGTCTTGGTTGTCTGGGGGCGTCGCTCCTGGTAGAAGAAGCACTTCCCGTCAGGACTCCACCCGACGGTTCTCTTCGAAGAGCCACAGCTGCGGGTCGGTGATCCGCTCAAAGCTGGTGCCCAGGAAGGCCAGGATGGCATCAGCCACGGGGGCGAGCTGGTTGTCCAGATAGTGGGCATAATCGATAGGGCTGACCCGTTGCTGCACCGGCTCGGGGCCGTGGTGGGTGATCAAATAGTGGACCGTGGAGCCGTGGAAGTTTTCCAGCTTTCGCGCAGCCTGCACCTGGGGCGGCACATTCTTCGTGTATTCATCGAGCCCCTTACGCAGACGTTTTCGGTAGACCAATTGGTCGTCGAGCTTGCCCGCCAGAAGGTCCGATGCCGTCTGAAAGATGAAGTCCTCATAGGGTTCACCGAGGAAAACCTTACGATAGAGGGTTCGCTGAAAGGTGCGCGCCAGGGGCGTCCAATCGGTACGCACACTTTCCAGGCCTTTGAAGACCACACCCAGCGTGCCATCCGACGCCTTGCGAAGCCCGGCATAGCGCTTTTTGGTGCCCTTGGAGGAACCCCGGATAGTGGGCATCAGAAACTTGAGGTAACAGGTCTCAAACTCCAACTCGAGGAACGAAGGGAGCTCCAGTTCCCGTTGAATGGTCTCGGTCCACCAGGTGTTCATGGTGGCGGCCAATGTCGTCCCGGTGGTCAGGGCCTCTGCCTCGCTAAAGGTGGGGCCGAGGGCCACGAAGAGGCTGTCCGTGTCGCCATAGATGACGGGGAAGCCTTCGGCCTCGATGACCTCCTTGCTTCTGGTCATGATTTCGTGGCTGCGTCGCGTGATGGAGCTGGCGAGTTGGGGGCTGTAAAAACGGCAGGAGGGTGTTCCCAAAACGCCATAGAAGGCATTCATCAGAATTTTGGTCGCCAGGTTCAGCGCATCATCGCCTGCTTGTTTGGCCTGCTCCCGCGCGGCCCATAGGGTTTCGATGAGTTCCGAGAGGATCGTCGGCTCCCGTGAAAAGGTGCCCCCGTGAAATCCGGGGATGGGGTCTTCGCCGGGCTGATTTAAGGCGAGGGGGTCGATGTGGAAGGTGCGGATGATGCTGGGGTAAAGGCTCTTGAAATCAAAGACCAGCACATTGTCATAGAGCCCCGGGGTGGAGTCGAGCACATAGCCGCCCGGGTTGGGATTTGCCTCCGGGTGGGG
>JAUIMA010000274.1 GCA_030432675.1 Candidatus Hydrogenedentota bacterium
CATACGTCACCCGTTTCGGGAGTATCGACGATGCGTTCACGCGGACCACGGGGGTCCACACCAGGTTGCCTTTACGCTAAAACTACGCGATCAGGCTACCGGCGGACCGCGGAGGGTCGCGAGACGGAGGTAGGGGACAATGGGGGCCGACGCGGTTTGGATTTCCGGGTGGGCAGGAGCCGATTCCTGAAGGGCCTCCATGAGGCGAATCGGCAGGATGGCAACTTGCAGGGTTTGCAAGGGGCGCTGCGTAGAAGAAACGAGCAGCGCCTCACCGAAGTGCGCGTGGGGCGCGCCGTCATCATGGTGCTGATGGGCCGGTGTATGATAGCAGCAAAGCGTATCATCATGACTCACAAACGCGACGGATGGGGCGGCTTCTTCGTGGGTTTCAAAAAGATGGTGGGACGCATGCCCAAGCGCGGCCGCATGATCTACCGCTACGTGGAGCTGTGCACCCACGCAAAACCAGACGGCAAAAAACACCCGCACTATGATTGAACCCTTCATCATGTGAGGAGTATATACCAGAATTCTCCCCCTTGGCAAATGCCAGAATTCTGAGCGGGCCTTAATGTGATGTATCGCACCCTCCACCAGAGGCCCTATCGATAATGGACTCCCAAACTCATATAACCCAATATTTACGGGCCTCTCCCTCCGTTGACTTGCATCGCTCCGGTGACGGGAACCATAATGAACTTCTACCGAAAGGATTCCATTGTGAACCAACTCACCCTCAAAATACGGGGCATGGATTGTGCCGAGGAAGTCGCGATTATCAAGCGCGCCCTCGACAGTATCGTGGCGGAAGATACGCTTGCTTTCGACCTGATGAACGGCAAACTGACCATCGCCGATGATACCAGTCAGTCGGAAGCGATTATCAGCGCCATCAACAAGACAGGACTTCAGGCTATCCCCTGGGCCGACCATGTGGCCCGTCAGGCGGACGGTGTATCCTTCTGGGAATCCCATGGGCGTAGCGTATGTGCCGCGCTGAGCGCCGTGGCCATAATCGTGGGCTTCCTCTGGCACGTCGGCACGGTGGGGCTGGAGGCGGCATTTACCGGTGGCGAGGCAGGCGTGGGCTATCCCCTTTTGTCTCGTGTGGCCTATATCCTGGCGATTCTAAGCGGGGGGTGGTTCATCTTCCCCAAGGCCCTGTATGCCGCCCGCGCTTTACGGCCGGATATGAACCTCCTCATGATCACCGCAGTCATCGGGGCCGGAATCATCGGTGAGTGGTTCGAGGCGGCCGCTGTTTCCTGCCTCTTCGCAGTGGCCCTGCTCCTGGAATCCTGGAGCGTAGGTCGTGCCCGCAATGCCATTAGCGCGCTGATGGATCTGACCCCCAGTATGGCCCGCTACATTTGCCCCCACGATGGGGACATTGAAGAAAAACCGGTGGGAGATGTGCCGCCAGGGGTAACGGTGCTCGTTCGCCCCGGAGAAAAGATTCCGCTTGATGGCACCGTCTCCAAGGGGGAAAGCGCCGTCAATCAGGCACCCATCACCGGTGAATCTATTCCGGTGGCCATCGCACCCGGCGATTCCGTCTTCGCGGGAACAATCAATGAAGATGGCGCCTTTGAATTCAAGGCCACCTCTACGGCAGATGACAGTACGGTGGCCCGCATCATTCAGATGGTGGAAAGTGCCCAACAACGACGGGCCCAATCGGAGCAATGGGTCGAGCGCTTTGCGCGCTACTACACCCCCGCCATGATGGCCCTGGCCTTGCTCATCTCCCTGGTGCCGCCCTTGTTCTTCGGCGGCGCCTGGATTGCGTGGGTCTACCAGGCCCTGGTTATCCTCGTGATCGCCTGCCCCTGCGCGCTGGTTATCTCGACACCCGTCAGTATCGTGGCAGGACTCAGCACCGCGGCGCGGGCGGGTATCCTGGTGAAGGGAGGTGTCTTCCTGGAAGCACCGGCTCATCTGAAGGCCATCGCCATGGACAAGACGGGCACCCTGACCGAAGGCAAGCCAGAAGTCCAGCGAATCGAACCGTTCAACGGCCACACCGTAGCGGAATTGCTGGAGCGGGCTGCCGCCCTGGAACAGGGCAGTGAGCACCCCCTTGCACGGGCCATACTGACGCGGGCCAGGGACGAAGGCATCGAGGCCAGTCCGGCCACCGGATTCCGCGCGCTGAAGGGAAAGGGCGCCGAAGGGCAGATCGACGGCAGAGATTTCTGGATTGGGAGCCACAAACTCCTCCATGAAAAAGGGGCAGAGGACCCGGAAATTCATGCCGTGGCCCTTGCTATGGAAGATGCGGGCCACTCCGTCATCGCCATCGGCAATGACGACCATGTTTGCGGCCTCATCAGCGTGGGCGATGCCGTGCGCCAGGAAGCCGCCGATGCTGTGGCGGCCATGCATGCCGCTGGCATTCAGGAAGTCGTCATGCTGACAGGCGATAATCAGGGCACGGCAAAGGCGATTGCCGCACATTGTGGCGTAGACCAATACCAGGCAGAACTACTACCCGAAGATAAGGTGGCCGCAGTCGCAGCACTCGTCAAGAAACATGGCGCTGTCGCCATGATCGGTGATGGCGTCAACGATGCACCCGCCATGGCCGAGGCCCAACTCGGTATCGCCATGGGCGTCATGGGTACCGACGTCGCCATTGAAACGGCCGATGTGGCCCTCATGTCGGATGATCTGAGTCGTGTCGCCTGGCTGGTGGGACACTCGCGGCGCACGCTCACCATAATCAAACAAAACATCTTTTTTGCGCTTGGCTTAAAGCTGGTGTTTGTACTACTTGCCCTCATGGGACTTGCCACCCTGTGGATGGCCATTGCTGCCGACATGGGGGCATCCCTGCTCGTAATTTTCAATGGCCTGCGACTCTTACGGGACCCCAATCTGCATTAGTGGAGACCTATTCCGCTCGCGATGACCTGAAAGCTACCTTCCGTGGAATACATGAAAGCAGGTGGCGGAACAGTTCCCCCGTGGAACCAGGCGCGGAAAAGCACTGACCCTGCGACACAACAACGCCTTATCACCAGAGGAGATACTCCAGATGCGCAGACGCAATTTTTTACGTGCCGGGATTGGACTCGGTCTCGTCACGATGACCACTTCGGCCCTCGCGGCCGGTTCGAAGAGCAAGAATAAGGGGGTTGCCTCCTCGGCCGAAGCCGCAAAGCCCCTCGCTGCGGGAAAACCCCTTCCCAATACCAAAGTAACGACCGAATCCGGTGAGACGGTAAAGCTCGCCAAGGCACTGGAGGGGAAACCCACGGCCATCGTGTTCTACCGTGGACACTGGTGCCCCTATTGTATGAAGCACCTCGCTGGGCTCAAAGAGATTTCCGCTGAGCTCGATGCCCTCGGCATCAATCTGGTGGCCATTACGCCCGACAAGCCAGAATATATCACGGAGGCAAAGAAGAAGACGGAGATGGATATTCCGATCTACTCCGACCCCAAACTCGATGCGGCCAAAGCAATGGGGATTGCCTTCCAGCTCGATCCGAGCACCGCGAAGCGCTATAAAAAGCATCTGGTGGAAAGCACAGGACATGACACGGGACAACTTCCCGTCCCAGCGGTTTTCCTCACCGATAAAGCGGGCAAGATTACGTGGGTCTTTTCTAAGCCAGACTACAAGGTCCGCCTCTCCAATGAAGAATTCCTTGCTGCGGCAAAGAAACACAACAGCTGAGACCCAACGATGGGAGCCCCTCCGAGGAGGGGCTTTTTTTTGGTTCATGGGCAATTAGTGGGAAAGGGTTTTCTTGAGCACAGCCAAGCGCCAATCGTGCCGGGCGATTCCCAAGAGGCGAGTTTCAACGCGCCTGACAGAGTCGTTCAAGACGCACAGCGGGCGTTGCAGGCAAGAGATTTCCTCTGAGCGGTGATGTGTCCGCCGGGACTTCCCTATTCACGAAACCTATTGCCAAAGACACCATCGCACGGGCTCTCGATCCCCGGGAGCGCGGCCCAGCACGCTCCGAAAAGAACGGTCAGCCAAACAGCTCCGTCACGGGCTTACCCAAGCCATCTTTGGTCACGTAGAAGGGGCGCCCCTCAATGCTATAGCCATGGTCCGCCGGGATGCCCAGTGCGTGATACATGGTGGCATGCAGCTCTTCGATGTGGATGGGCTTATCGACGGTCCTACAGGGACGCTCATCGGCCGTCTCTCCATATTTCACGCCTTTTTTGATCCCTCCACCAAAGAGCAGCAAGCTACCCGCGTCGGTGAAGTGACGATGCATGCCATAGTGCTTCAACTCGGTCAGTTCCTGCGGCACGGGCACCTGGTCTTTTACCAGCTTGCCGGGTTTACCCTCCATGACCATGTCACGGCTGAATTCACTCGCCAGAATGACCAGCGTGTTGTCCAACAGACCCCGCTCTTCCAGATCAAGAACAAGTCGCGCGATTGGCGCATCGATAAGGGTCTTCAAATCCTTCATGCGGGTGTGACCGTTTTCATGGGTGTCCCAGCGCTTGAAAGGTTCATACTCCGTCGTCACTTCGATGAAACGGGTTCCTGCCTCACACAAGCGGCGGGCCAACAAACAGCCCAGCCCAAACTTGCCCGTGTTGTAGGCCTCATAGACTTCCTGCGGCTCGTCAGACAAGTCAAAGGCCTTGGCCGCGGGAGACGTAAGCAAGCGGTGGGCATTGTCCATGGAGCGAAGAAGTGATTCCTGCTGATAACCGCTGCCATATTCGCCAATGGGACTGGCCTTCACCAACTCCTTGAAGAGTTTGTTGCGGTCCTGGAAACGGCCCATATCCATACCCCCCGGAGGGCGCACGCTCGATACGGCATCGGCCGGGTCCGCAATCATGAAGGGACCGAACTCGCTACCCAGGAAGCCCGCTGTGTGAAAGGCTTTGAGTTCTTCCGCTTCGCCCACCGTGAACTTTTGTCCAATGTCGATAAAAGCCGGCAGGTCTGGGTTGATAGGACCGAGCGTCTTGGCTACCCAGGCACCGATATGGGGGGCGGCCACGGTGATGGGAGGCGCATAGCCCGTGTGCCAGTGAAACTGGTGGCGGGAGTGGAGGATGAAACCCAAATCACCGGCCGTATAGGTGTTGCAGATGGTACCCCGGTCCATGACAGCGCCAATCTTCTCCAGGCCCTCGGAAAACTTCACGCCATCAACAACCGTTTCCACGGCGGGAAAAGTACTCAACACGGAACTCGGGTCAATACCCACTTCAAAGGGCGTGTATCGTTTGGGGTCAAAGGTATCCGTGTGGGCCATGCCGCCCGCCATCCAAAGCACAATCACGCGGTCCGCCGTGGGGGCGATATCGAACTTGGGCGTATTGGCTGCGGCCAGGCGGGGAGCCCCGGCGGCCAAAGCAGAAAGGGTAGCGGCACTGGCCGTTTTCAAAAAATCACGACGTCGTAAGGACATGGTATTTACCTCCTGTCGAGGAACTTCCGTGGCACTGCAGCCACGCTGATTAGTATATCAATTGAAACTCTGGGTGCATGGTCAAGGCCCACAACAGATCTTCCAGCCCTTCGCGGCGGACATCCGGGCCCACAATCCGATAGGCCAACTGCAACTCTTCCACACGGGGTGCCCGCTGCAGGCCATGCTCGTAGAGGCGGATGATGAGTCCTTCCGCCGTGCCGTCCCACCCGTTATCCAGCGCCTCTGCACTCAACTGAATCTGTTGAAACAGGGTCGTACCGTTACTGAATTCCAATGCCTGCAGGGTCGTGCCCACCGTTTCCCGGCGGGTGGTCACCTGCTCCCGGGCCGTGCGGCCCAGGGCCTTGGAGAGGGAATCGGCCGGTACGCGCCACGCCCGAACAGGCGTCCTGCGCCCTTCGACCGTATTGTCACCTGCCTTTGCTTCTTCGTTCTTACCACCTGCTGCGGCTTTCGCCAGGGCCTCCTGCCGGGCGAGCTCTTCAGGGGTCTTGTCTTCGGGCATGATGAACTTGGGATTGGCCTGCCACACCCCCGTCATACTCGCCAGGGCATCGTAAAACTGCTCGGCCGAAAGATGACGCACCGTCGGCCCACGAAATACGTATTCCTCATCGGCAATCTCACTGGCCGGTATCGCGCGCCACTGATAGGCCTGGGAGGTGGCGATGGTTTCAATCAATTTCCGCAAATCATAGCCACTCTCCACAAAATCCAGGGCCAGGGCATCGAGCAATTCCGGGTGCCACGGCTCCTGATCGATAGAATCCAACGGCTCTACAATGCCGCGCCCCAATAGCAGGGCCCAGACCCGGTTCACGATCGTGCGGGCGAAGGGGCCATTGCCTTTCGTCGTCACCAGCTCAGCGATCTTGGCCGTTCGCTCCGCCTTGGGGAGACTCCCATCCACATCGCCCAACTCCGGCCAAAGAAAACCATAGCCCGCTTTCTTGCCCAGCGGCGTCTCACAACGCACCAACTCCATCGGCTCATCACTAAAGCAATTCGCCAGGGCAAAGGTCTGGTCCAAACTCCAATCATCCACGAAGCTGTCGTGACAGGAGGCGCATTTCAGGTTGAGTCCCAGGAAGACCTGGCCTACATTCCGAGCCGCCTGCATGGCCGACTGCTGCACAATGGCGTTATCACCCCGCCAGACGATGCCCTTGATAAATCCTTCCGACGCTTCTGTCGGCGGGGCAATGAGCGACCGCACGAATTCGTCGTAGGGACGGTTCTTGTACAAGGAGTCGTAGAGCCAGTCGGTGATTTGTTTCCGGCCACCGTCGATGTACCCTGTACCTTGAAAGTCATTGCGGAGCAAATCATTCCAGAAGCTCATCCAATGTTCGGCATAGCCCCGATCATCGGCAAGCAGGGTCTGAATCAGGCGCGCCCGTTTGCCCGGAGTCTTGTCCCGAGCGAAAGTCGCCAGCTCCTCAGGGGTGGGAACCAGCCCCGTGATGTCGAGATAGGCACGGCGCGCAAAGAGGTTGTCGGAAACCAGCTCACCCGCCTCCAGCCCCTGGGCTTTCAGATAGTCCGCCAGAAAAGCATCCACCAGATGGGGCGCATCACTCTGGGGCGTCGCCGCCTGGAGCTGTAACGGAGCCTGGTAGGTCGACTCCTTCGGCATACTCTCATCCCAGGGCATACCGGCGTCAATCCAGGCGCGCAGGGTGGCCACCTCGGCCTCATTCAGGCGACGTCCCTTGGGGGGCATGAGCAGGTCTTCATCCGAGGTGGTGATCACCTCCATCAGCAGGCTCTCAGCCGAATTTCCGGGCACCACCACGGGACCACTCTCGCTGCCTTTCAGCAGGCCTTCGTGGGTCCCCAGATGAAGTCCGCCCTTGCGCTTGTCCCCGGCGTGACAGGCATAACAATGCTCCGCCAGTATGGGGTGGACGTCTTTCAGATAGTCCACGGCCTCACCGTCTTCTGCAGCGGGGGCAAGGGAAACACAAAATGCGATGAACGTGATGGATAAGACGATGTACTTCACGGGAACCTCTCTCCAGACAGGGGGAATTGAGCCTGTCCGTGTTTACGGAAAACCGTCTAGTATAATGGCCCAACGGGCAAATCAAATCAAGTTATTGGGTCGGCGTTCATTGACATTGCAAGCGGGAAAAAGGAAGAATTGAAACTATTCTACACCGGTTGTTGAAACAAAAAAACGACGTCGGGTGCCACAGCCAGGCCCGGCAGGGTTTGTCCGTGAAAGCACATGAAATCGTGGCACCCAACGGTTTCCTTTTCAAGCCCCCGAGGAATTCTCATGATCACGCGCGCCCTGTTAACCATCGCCCTTTGCCTGCCGGTATTCGCGGAGCAACCGCTCGTTTCGGATGTGCTGGCCCCGCCACGTAACGGCGGCATCTACGTGGTTTGCCACCGAGGTGCCCACGAGGACCGTCCGGAGAACACCCTGGCGGCCTATCAACGGGCCATCGACCTGGGCGCCGACTTTGTCGAAATCGATACGCGCACCTCGAAAGATGGCGTTATCGTCAGTGTCCACAACAGCACGGTGGATGCGTACACCGACGATGCCAAAGGGAAGGTTTCCGATTTCACCCTGGCCGAGTTGAAGGCCTTAGACATCGGCAGCCGGGTCGACCCGAAATGGAAGGACGAGCGCATCCCTACCGTTGAGGAAATCCTGCAATTGTGCAAGGGAAAGATTGGCATCTACCTCGACCTCAAGGAAGCCGATGTGGGGGAGCTTTTTCGGATGATTAAGAAATACGACATGGTGAAGGACGTCATCTGGTACTGCGACCCCCACGAACATGCCTACGTCAAGCAACACGGCGGCATCTCCATGCCCGACCCTGGCCCAGAAGCCAA
>JAUIMA010000275.1 GCA_030432675.1 Candidatus Hydrogenedentota bacterium
CTCGGCGAGGATGGCCTGGCGATCCGCCGCGAAGTTACCCTGGGCACGCGCAGCGTCGGCGAGGTCGAGATCGTCGCCGGGCTGGCTGAAGGGGAGCGCGTGATCATTTCCAATACCGCCGATTTTGAAACCTGGTTTCACCGCTTCGCCCGCTATGAACTGATCGAAGGTCCCTTTCTGTCCCCGGTGCTGGTCTTGCCGCGACTTTACTATACCTTGCCCCTGGGCATTGGCTTCGCGGCCCTGGTCGCCTATATTGGCTCCATGAGTCGGGGACTTTCCATGCCGTCCATGGGGGCCATACTCCTCCAACTGCTCACGACCTATCTGAACGCCCGGGTTGGCCTGCTCCTCTGGGGCGTGGCCGCCTGCTTCATGCTCGTTCAGCCGGGCCTTCCGATGAAACAAAAACTCCGCTACGTAATTTACTACCTTGTGCCCACCGTGGTGGCCACCCTGGTGATGCAGGCCCTCTTTGGACTCAACGTGACGGGCGCCGAGAATTTCTCTGAGTTACTCCGTCGCAGCGCATGGTTTGGCTCTCTTATCACCGCGACCCTTTGGCTCTGGCCTCCGGTTTTGATCGCGCTCTGGAAGCACCTCGGGAATCTGCCCTGGAGCGGACGCCTTCTCCTGGGGTGGGGCGCGGGCTATGGTGTCACCTTCGCGGTGCTCTATGGGGCCCATCAGCTCTGGTACGGTAACTTTCTCTCCGGCGGCGAAACGGCGGCCGCCATCGCCATCAGCGATTGGGCCCTGTTGGGTATCATCCCGGGGAGTCTCGTGCTCTTTCGAAAGTCGGACAGTAACCCCCTGGCTGCCACGGAAAGCTGGGTCGCCCTCTGGTTTCTGGGCTTGACCTGCCTGGCGATTTCGGCCTTTGGGAATGGCTGGTTTCTGCGCCTCATGCCCGAGCGCTGCCTCATCGTATTGGGTGCGCCCATGGCCCTCCTCGCCGCCGAGGGGTTCCAATCGATACGCACACGCCTGCCCAAATTAACGACGGCCTACACGGGTTGGGTGGTCGTATGTGGCCTGTGTTCGTTGGGCGTCTCCACCCTCTGTTTTCAGGGGCCCCTGGGGCATACGCCGGGCACTTCCCCCTTCGGGTGGGTCCACAGCGAACTGGTTCTGCCGGAAGATATTGCCCTCATCGATCGTATCGAAGGGGGCACCGTGCTTGCTCCCGCCTCCGAGCCGCCCCTGTTAGGCGATGTGATTGTGGTCCGTCGCCCCCTGGCCCGCACCGTTTTCGGCCAACCCAGCCTGGAGTTCAGCGATGTAAATATGTTGACCCTCGCCCGTCGGGTACAGGAGTTCTATGACCCCGCCACTTCCGATGTGGTGCGTCGCGCCTTCGTAGCGGGCTGGTGTGTGGACTATATCTACTGCCCCGCCACCCGGCCGGTGGCCCCGGAAGTTATCGAACAATTTCATCGTACTCCGTGGCTGATCCCTGTAGACTGGGAAGGCGACGCGGTCATCTATCTCGTCAACCTCCCCGCAGGGCCCATCGATCATGTCTGAGCGACGTTCGTGGAGAGCTGCGCTGCCCTACGGGGTCATGGTGTTGCTGGCCCTCATCGAACCGCTGACGCATCTGTGGATTCTGCACGGGGCACCGCCGGACTCGGTGCCCACGGGGGTACATACGGGCGACAGCAGCCACCATCTCATTGCCATGGAGAGTTTCGCCACCGGTTTCGCCTCGCCGTTCGCGACCTGCAAGGCCGAAGCGGGGTCGCGAGATTTTGGCTATTTCGCCGTGCCTATTTTCCTGCTCTACGCCCTGCTGGGTGAATTTGGTCGCATGGCAGGTATCGCGCCCTTCCTGTTTCTGGGCCTTGCCAATGGACTGGGC
Source organism: Candidatus Hydrogenedentota bacterium (assembly GCA_030432675.1). GTDB lineage: Bacteria > Hydrogenedentota > Hydrogenedentia > Hydrogenedentales > JAEUWI01 > JAEUWI01. Next base: position 1,862 of record JAUIMA010000275.1, read on the forward strand.
GGATTCCTGCTGCTTTGGAATGTGTATCGCTTTCTGCGGCGGGTGGCCCCGCGCGAAGCGGCGTTGGCCTTTTACCTTTACGCCCTGGGCGGGGGGCTGGGGGGACTCGTATTTCTAGGGGCCTGGGTCCAGGGTGGGTTGGCGGACCCGGCCTTTGACGCATGGTTTTATCGCTTCGCCCAATATGAACTCATCGAAGGCCAGTACCTCGCACCGGCCTTGCTCATGCCACGCTTTTACTACACCCTTCCCCTGGCCCTCGGGTTCGCGGCGCTTACAGCCCTGGTGGAGACCGACCGGTGCCGCTGTCCCGGGCACCTGTTCTTCACCGGCTTTCTCTTGTTTATAACGGCGATACTAAACCTGCGCCTGGGCCCTTTGTTTTGGGCCCTGGGTGTCCTCTATCTGGGTATGGGCAGCAAGAATGAGTGGGCCTTTCGTCTCAAACTCATGGGGGCGACGGCCCTTCCGGTTATCGGGGGATCGGCCATTTTCATCGCCCTCCTCTGGCAGCATCCAAGCTACCGTGCCAACGTGGCGGATATTACCCCCAACTGTGTGCTCCTCTTGCCCTTACTTTTCGGGACCCTGTTCCATTGGCCTGCTGTGGCGGTAGGGGGGCATCGGGTGGGTGTCGGCCTGTCCGCACCGATGCGGCGTTTCGTCACCGTCCTCGGAGCCTATCTCCTCGGGTATGTCGTACTTTATCTCGGGCATCAGCTTTGGTTTGGAAACGTCTGGGCCGGGGGGGATATGAACGCGGCCGTGTTGGCGAGTGATGGGGCCCTGGTGACCCTGTTGCCCTTGTATTTTCTGCTGCGCAGGCCTGCCGCAACCACGGGGGATGCCGGGCCAGAGAGCCCCTATCGTTGGATACTACTTTGGCTGGTGGGAATTTTGGTGGTTTCTTTGCTTGCCCTGGGGCAGGGGTGGTTTCTGCGCTTCAGTCCCCAACGGCTCATGATACTCATGGGGGTGCCGCTGGCCTTGATGACGGCTGTGGGGCTGCAGCAGATGGCACCGCGGTGGCGGTGGATGTGGCTGGTTTTGCTGTTGGGCGGCGGCATGCTCTCCAACACCGTGGCCGCCCTCTGGTTTCAGGGACCCTTGGGTCATCAGCCGGGGAAGGGACCCTTTGCCTGGCTGCACTATGAATACATGGATGCGGCGGACGAACGGCTGCTACGCCATCTGCCTCCCGGCACGGTCGCCGTGCCCTCTTGGTCTCCCATTGCCTTCGGTGAAATCCTCGTGCATCAGGGTGACTATCAGGTGCTGGGCGGACCGGGGGCGATGAACCTCGGCGACCAGCGCCTTGGCCCACTGCAGAAAGCGGTAAACCAGTTCTTCAGTCCGGAAGGGACCGATGCCACACGACAGGCCTTCGTCACCGAATGGTGTGTCGATTACATCTACTGCCCGGCCACGTGCCCAGTGGATGCAGGGGTAGTGGCGGACTTCGTGGCAGCCGACTGGCTCGTACCCATTGCCACCGATGGCAACGGGGCCGTGTTCCTCGTCGACCCCTCCCGATTCTGACCCGTTTTAGTTCAGCTCAGTCTTATTGGGAATCATGCGGATAGCCTCATCATAAGACAGCCGTCCAAACCACCCGGCCTTGGGTTGGCGACGAATGTCGAGCACCCGATATCCCCACAAGGAGTGGAGCCACCAGGCACGTACCCGCGAATGGGTCGTAAGAGACGGATCTTCTGGGATTCCATAGATTTCCATGACGCAAACCTCCGTGTAAAACTCCAATGCGTCGCTACCAGCGCATCAACTCACTTCGCACAACAACTACCCTGCTGATTACTCTGTAGCAAAAAAAGTATACCATGGGCACCGGTGTTTTGAGTGTGAAGTTTTTGTGTAGAAGCCGTTATGAAATAACTCTTTACAAACGGTCCCCAGCAGGGGGGAGGGGAGGAGAGGTCCCGGAAAATAGAGAAGGCCGCCTCGCGAATGGAGGCGGCCTAAAAGAAAAAAGTAACCACTATGCTGAACCGCTGGGTTACTTGAGAGAAGCAAAAAAAATGGCGTACCCGATAGGAGTCGAACCCATAACCTCCTGATCCGTAGTCAGGTGCTCTATCCAATTGAGCTACGGGTACGCAGCTTGCGTCAAAGCAAGGAAATACTAACATAAAAATTCGGGGTGCTTCAAGCTTCCCACCGGAAAAAATGCGCGGGGCCATCACCTTCGGTCGTCTGTTCACACCCCCGAGACGGAGAGTGCGCCCCCGATGGCTCCGAGTCACCAACGAGAAATATGCAGTGTTGCCGCTACCTGTGGCATACTGGGCAGCCCGGCCCGCGCTCCGTCAATGTGGGCCTTCGCCAATTTTTCAGACGAGGTAGAGAGTAATTATGAACGTACCCGATCACATCCGTGGCAGCATCGCGCCCACGTTTACGGCATTTAACGAAGACGGCAGCCTGGACGACGCCGGTCAGCGCAACCTCATTGACTTTATGGAACAGCAAGGCGGCGTCAGCGCCTATTTCATCCGCGCCGGAATGGGCCAGATGTATGCCTTCTCCGTGGAAGACGTGAAGCAGCTGGCCACCAACGTATGCGGTCACCTCAATGGGAAGACCCCCGTTCTCCTCGGTTGTAACGGCGAGTGGAACCGGGACTATACCAAGCTTCCCAATCCCGACGAATTCATCAAACAGGGCGTTGAGCTCTGCAAATTTGCCCAGGACGTGGGAGCCGCCGGCGTGGTGCACACCGTGCCCGAAGCCCTCGCCTTCAACGGTGCCAGCAAGGAAGCGCTCTTCCTCGACTATTTTGGCACCATGTGTGAAGCCATCGACATTCCCCTGTATATTTATCAGCCCCCGGGCTCCAAGGCCGAATATCACCTTACCGGGGACCTCCTCGCGAAACTCGCCGACATCGACAATCTCTGTGGGGCCAAGGTTTCCACGCCCGACGCCGAAATCATCTTTAACCTGACCCACGCCACCCGCGACAAAGCGTTCAACTATATTGTCGGTTGTGAGACCGCCTTCTACGCGGGACTCTACGCGGGTGCCACGGCCGTAATCGGACAGGGTTCCTCCGTAAACCCCAAGGTTATCAACGCCATCCAGACCGCCTACGACAAGGACGACCGTGCGGCCGCCCTCCAAGCCCAGGAAGACACCAACGCCCTGGTCTATGGTTGCGGCAATCCCGTGGACTTCTACAAGCGTTACGCCACGGAGAAGGGTTTCGCCGTCAAGCCTTACTTCCGCTCCATGAACCCCAATCCCTATGGCCAGGATCCCACTCCCCTGACCGACGAAGCCTATACGGCCTATAAGACCCAGCTGGAAAGCATTCTCGCGAAATATTAATCGCGCGATGGAATCGAGACAATAACCCAGCGGCCCCGGAGGACATCCCGGGGCCGTTTTCTTGATGCCGGGGGATGGGCCAGGTCTCTATCCCGTCGGCGTGTCGGATTTCGATAGAACGGCGAGAAAGTGAAGATTCCGGTCGAGCAGTCCAAGGTAGTAGGGTGGGTAGAGATTGAGATTGGTTTTGCGACGTTCGATACTTAGCTTGAGTTCGGAAAAGAGGCTTTCCCATTTCTCAGATGAGAAGAAATGGTAGGGCAATGGCGTTCCGTAGCCTCGGTTTCCAATCCAATCCATACAGGCGAGTAGCTGATGGTCGATTACCGTGTCAGCTATGTGATCTTTAATCAATAGCTTCGCCGATGAGACTCTATTCATCTCTCGAAGGGTGCACTGTGGGGCCTCGCAATGATGTAGTACATCGATTGCCATACATACGTCCCACGAACCGTCCGAAAAAGGTATAGAATCCCCATCATAGTAATGAATAGGAATTGAAGCGTTTGTTACCGACCGAAGGTCGAGGCCTTCAATGTGAACGTCAGGGCGAAGCGCCATTACGCCCGCCGCGAGCTGTCCGCTTCCGCAACCGAGATCAAGTACTCTAGAGTTTGGCGGTATGCTTTCTGCGACATGTTTAGTGAGTGAGTCAAGTCGAGAACGGCCAAGAAAACTTCGGTGTAGTGTTGAGAGCAAACCCAAAAGAATCGTGCTTCCTAAATATTAAGTAGATGTTTCTACTCTTACCTGGAATGAATAAAGCGATGGCCGAAATGTTACAGCAAAAGAACCCCATCCGAACTGTCAAGGTAATCTCTATTTGTAAGTTCTATAGCCCCGAAGGGGCGACAGTCTGTAGCCTGGGGTGAAGCGAGGTACGAGCGTAACCCCAGGAAAAGTCACAATAGGTTAAGAACCCCGTAGGGGTGGCACAGGTATTAGCGCTATGTTTTTTCAGATGCCTCTGTCACCCCTTCGGGGTTCAGCTCTTTATCCCACACAACCCAGCGTTCCGCTCGTGCCTCGCTTCACACTGGGCTACATTATGCCGTCCACTCCGTGGACTGTATGTGAAATACAGCCCTTGAGCAAGTACGACACCGTCATAATAGACATTTACCACTTGTACCTGTCAATTGAGGATGTCTACAGCCCGATGTGAAGACCAATAAGCAGGGCTGGCTCTGTGAATGTATCAAGAACGTTTCCTGCATCCCGTATGATACGAATCGTGGCGAATTTTCCTGAACTTTCGGCAATGGCGTCGACTGTTGTAGAGACTTCATGGAACACACTTGCTCCTTGGAACGCATCTTCGGCGTAGTATAAATCTGCTGTTTCGATTAAAGAATCGCCGTCTTGAAACGATATCGGATTCACTCCCCATCGCACGTCACCGCTGGTGCCGGTGGTGGCGCTCCATTCGAGGGTGAACTTCAATGGGCGTCCGTCGTAGCCTTCGGGAAGGCGACATTGAAAGAATACGGCTTCGGGACTGGTGGGGTCGAAGGCAAGGCTGGGGGTGACGACCTGGTAGTTCCGCCAATTGGTGGTCGTTACGGCACCACAGGGGAGGGAGGGGTCGGGGATGCCCAGGGTTGCGGGTAGGTAGACGCTCCAGGTGGTGTTTACGCCATCCACGGAAAAGTCGCCACCGAAGTGGCCGTCACCATCCATCTCCAGACTGCCGTTGCCCTGAATATTTCCTGCGTGGTCGAAATCGCACCCGCCATCGGGTTGGCTGCCATAGCCACCACCGAGGCGTAATTCTTCCAGGTAACGGGGGGCGGGTCCCAATGAAACGGGCATGTTTATCGTGCTCCTCAATGACCGACAAGAGACCCCATGTCTCGTGTCACGGTTATTGAGTAGGGCGGGGGCGTTGCACTTTTGGGGGCCTTCGGAAGGAAATTGAAGCCCTAAAATCCTAACTCTTCGAGGGCTTTTTGTTGCTGGTCGTTCTGGGTGTTGGTAGCCCGGTTGATGCCAGTGGCCCCCGTGCCTCGGGCACGACTGGCTCCCGCATTGCTGTTGCGGTTGAGTTCTTCCTGGATAGCGATGCCGGTCATGGCTTCTCCGAGGGGGCCACCCCCACCCGCCGTTGCGCCACCCCTGTTTTGTGGTGGGGCTTGCCGTGCCGCGTTCACGTGACCCTCCAGCGGGTGAGTAAATATGCCGTTCTGGTTGTTATAGGCAAACTCCTGGCCCGATTCGGTGCGTGGTAGGGTCGGAAGGTATCCCGTCTCTGCGAGGGTGTCCAGCGTGATGGGATAGTGACCCGAAGCGGTGCCGTAGGCATTGATGGCCGCCCCGATGTCTTCCATGAGGAGATAGTCGGCGGACGAGGGTCCCGCATCCGTCTCCAGCACTTCGCCCGTCACGGGGTTGTAGCCGAAATTGCCTCCGTCGCCCCGTTTGGGGAGGGGGTTGAAACCCAGCCGGTCGAGGGATTCCGGGTAGTGTCCCGTTTCAGCGCGGTAGGTGTCCACGGCCCGCTGCAGATTCATGAGGCCAGTGTCATTCTTGACGCGGTTGAGGGTGTTTTGCGCGGCAGAGGCCTGGTCGGCCTGTAATTTGCCCTGGGTGGCCGTGGTTACGAGCACATCGGCCAGGCATCCGCTGAGGCTGATGGTAAGGGAAATAAGAATGATCCAACGCATGGTTCAGAGGCTCCTTTGCCCCCGAATTGTACCATGAAATCTATGCCGTGTTTCGATAGAGGGGCGGCCGAAGGGCTTAGCGGCGGCGGGTCCGGGGATACATAGCTGCCACGTCTTTGGGGTAAAGCTTTCGGACGTGGTGATAGAGGAAAAGAGTCAGCAATCGTTTCGTTTCGGGGGCCATGGCGGTAAAACGTACGCCGTATTGCTGGATAGGGGGATTGGCCATGGCGTCTGCTTCCTGGGCATAGCAGATACGGGCTTCTACCCGCTGATCGCCGTGTTCCTGATCGAGGGCGAAGGTCATGAGGATAGCCGTACGGATGGTCATGACGGGGTGGGCCCGAACCAGCGCGCCCT
>JAUIMA010000276.1 GCA_030432675.1 Candidatus Hydrogenedentota bacterium
GCATGAAAGCCGAAGCGGAAGCGGCCAAAGCCGCGCGGGACGCCAAGCTCGCCGCCATGGACGTGCGCATCGAGACGCAGGAGGGTGTGGCGCGCGTGTGGCTTGGTGACACGGTCCACCTCGACCTGGCACCCATTCCCGCCGGCACCTTTTTGATGGGCTCCCCGGAGAGTGAGGACGGCGAACCGGAGGAACACCCCCAACAGCCCGTCACCATCAGCAAGCCTTTTTTCATGGGCACGACCCTCATCACCAACCAACAGTATGTCACCCTCATGGGCCCCACGGAACGGCGCACCCGAAAAGGCCAGGAAGACTTCCCGGCCCACGAGGTGACCTGGTTTGAGGGCGTCGAGTTCTGCGAATTATTGAGCCAGAAGACAGGGCGCACCTTCCGCCTTCCCACCGAGGCAGAATGGGAGTACGCCTGTCGCGCAGGCACCACCACCGCCTTCTACACGGGGGACACCATCTCCACAGACCAGGCGAATTTCGACGGTAAGAAAGCAACGCGATTCAATCCGGCGGGCGACTACATCGGTAAGAACGTGGCCGTGGCCCAGTATCCTCCCAACCCCTGGGGACTCTACGACATGCACGGCAACCAGGCCCAGTATTGCCTCGACAATGTGGGAAGACGCTACAGCACGGAGCCCGTGACCGACCCGACAGGGCCGCCCGGAAACGGGGCCAAGGTTTTACGGGGCGGCCAGTCCAAAAGCAAGGCCGCATTCATTCGCTCCGCAGCACGCTATGGTTACGCCCCCGGCGTGGGCTTTGGCCTTCGCATCGTGATGGAGGCCGAGAAATGAGGCGTCAGGGAAAAAGTGGGGAAGCCTATAGTATTTCTCGTTATGAATGATATCGGACGTGCCGCGCGATCCCGAGGAACGAGGGTTCGTGCGATTGGAGCAACAAACTGGCCCTTGCCATTGCTCATTGCGTGTTCGATACGACGACACACGCACGAACCCGTCAGGACTCGTTGATACTCGCCTTTTGGGGATCGCGCGGCACGTAGCGAAGTTTATCCGGCTTCATAAAATCCGGTTATTTAACACCACCACTTTTCCAAAACCTTAGAACGAGTGCCCCGGAAAACACCAATCCACAAGGAGCAAGCGCACTACATGGTGATGAGTTCAGTCAACTCTTTCGCCGCCTTCTCCGCCAGCGCCTTGTCGGGCAGGCCATTGACACTCACAATCAGCTCGGCGGTGAGGTAGCTGTCGTAGCCAATCGCACGCAAGGCCGCCAGCACAGCCGTCCAGTTAATGGAGCTGTCAAAGTGGCTCTCCGTGAAGTCCGCCATCGTGCCGCCGCCGTCCCGGCCCTTAAAACCCTTGACGTGCACACGCGCAATCCGGTCTTCCAGAATCTCGATCCAGTGTTCCGGATACCCGTTGATCGCCACGTTGCCCACGTCGAAATAACACTTCACCCAGGGCGACGACAGCGCATCGACAAAGGCGGCAAACTCGAAGGGGCCGGTGAGGAATTTGCTCCACACGTTTTCCAGCGCCATGACGACGCCGTGGGATTCCGCCACGGGAATCAGTTCCGTCAGCGACTGCTGGGCCAGCTCCCACGCACGCTTCGCAGGCACAATGGGCCGCTCCGGGTTCCACGGAACTTCAACCGTTCCCGGCAGTACCAGAACCGTGTCCGCACCCAAGGCCGCTGCGCACGCGATATAGGCTTTCGTAAACTCGATGGCAGCCTGCCGCTCCGTCTCGTCTTCCGAGCACAGCGAAACGCTCCAATAATTTCCCGAGCACAACGACGGCAACGCAATACCGATGGCTTCACACGCCCGACGAATCTCCGCGAGGGTCTCCGGCGTGGCTTCTGGCACCAACTCTCCCGCGCCATAGCACAATTCAATGGCGTCAAAACCCAGGTCGTGGGCCGCCTGAGCCGCCTCCACCACAGGAACTTCGCCCTCAAATCCGCCAAGCGTCCAATAACTAATACATTTCTTCATGAATATCCTTCCGTGACCAACGTATAGAGAGCCGCCATTGTACGCGGGAACACATCAAAGCACCAACCGCCACCCGCCCCCGTCAAACTTCACCCTTCACCCTTCAAAGCTCCCCTTGCCTTTCCCGCCGAAAGTCGGTACCGTAATCTACAGTGCCAATGTGGGGCTGCGCTCAGATTCTATTGTACGAGGTATTTTCTGTGATTCGGACCATGCTATACGGCGTCATGTCCCTCCACCTGCTGGGAGCGTGCTGCACCACCTTCGCGGAAGCCCCCCGCTTCAACCGCGATATCCTGCCCATCCTCGCCGACCACTGTTTCAACTGTCACGGTGCCGATGGAGCCGCACGAAAAGCAGGCCTCCGCCTCGACACGGAAGCAGGCGCGAAGGCGCTGTTGAAGTCAGAGACCATCGCCGTCGTACCGGGGGACCGGCATGCAAGCGCCCTCTTTCAGCGCATCAATGCCACCGACGACGACCGCATGCCTCCGTTGGAAACGGGCAACGGCCTGAGCGAAACCCAGATCGAGCGCCTTGGTGCGTGGATTGATGCTGGCGCGCCCTGGGAAACGCACTGGGCCTATACGCCACCCAACCGGCCCGCGCCACCCACGGTGACAGACGCGAATTGGCCACGTAATGCCATCGACGCCTTCATCCTCGCCCGACTGGAAAAAGCCGGTACCCACCCGTCGCCCGAAGCCGACAAACGGACGCTTCTCCGACGGCTCCACCTCGACCTAGTCGGACTGCCGCCAAGCACCGACGACCTACTTACCTTTCTCTCCGACACGTCACCCGATGCCTATGCGCGCCAGGTTGACCGCTTGCTGACCTCTCCCCACTTCGGGGAAAAGTGGGCGCGGTGGTGGCTCGACCTCGCGGGCTACGCAGACAGCGATGGCTTCCTCTCCGACTTCCAGCGTCCCCAAGCCTGGCGCTATCGCCAGTGGGTGGTAGATGCCCTGAACGCCAACCTCCCCTTCGACCAATTCACGGTCCGTCAAATTGCGGGTGACCTCTTGCCCCAGGCCACGGTGGATCAACAGATGGGCACGGGCTTCCTGCGCAATACCCTCGCCAACCGGGAGGGCGGTGCCGACCTGGAAGAGTACCGGGTCATGCAGGCCACGGAGCGGGTCATTTCGGTGGGCACCGTCTGGCTCGCGGAGACCATGGAGTGTGCCCGGTGTCACGATCACAAATACGACCCCATCTCCCAGCGCGAGTTCTATGCGTTCTATGCCTTCTTCAACAACGCCGATGAGGTGAACATTGACGCCCCCCTCCCCGGTCAGGCCGCCCCCTATGAAACAGCATGGGACGAATATGCCGCCGCCCGCATTGCCCTCCTGGAGCCGGTGGCCGAAGAGCTGGCCGCATTACAGGCCCAGTGGGAAGAGAAAATGATGTGGGCCGCCGACCACCCGGGCGAAGGCAATTACCACTGGGACCGCGCCTGGGAAGTCCTGGGTTTAATCTGGGGCCAAAACTTCGGTGAAGGCCAATTGGAAGGCACCTATATCGTCCGGAAACCCGTAGCCGAACGCACGCTGGATGAGCAGTTCCGCTTGCAGGACTACTTTTTTTCCCGAGGCAGCCTCGTGGATGAAGCCCGCTTCAAGGAACTGAAAATCAGCGAACTGGCCGCCCGGATTGCGGAACTGAAAAAAGCCCTTCCCCCCATGAGCCGCGCGCCGGCCATGCGGGCGAGCCGCGACCTGCGCCCCACGCACCTCATGCACCGTGGCGATTTTCGCGCGCCCAGAGAACCCGTCGGCATGGGCACGCCGGAGGCCCTCCATCCCTTCACGCCCGATGGCCCACCGGACCGACTCGATCTGGCCCGGTGGCTCGTCGCCCCCGAGAATCCCCTCACCCCGCGGGTGACGGTCAATCGCTTCTGGCAGGAGCTCTTCGGGCGGGGCATCGTGGCCACGTCCGACGACTTCGGGGTTCGGGGTGCCCGGCCGAGCCACCCCGACTTGCTGGATTGGCTCGCGGTCCACTTCGTGGAAAGTGGCTGGGACGTGAAGGCCCTCCTCAAGACCATGGTCCTATCGTCCACCTACCGCCAGCAATCCGACGCGCGCCCCGACCGCCAGGAACAAGATCCCGGTAACGTCTTGCTGGCGCGCCAGAACCGCGCCCGTCTTTCGGCCGAGCTCACGCGGGACAATGCCCTCGCGGCGAGTGGTCTCCTGCACCGGCGCATCGGCGGACCCAGCGTGCGGCCACCCCAACCCGACAGTGTGACCAAGGAAGCCTTTGACCAGACCTGGGTCGCGGACGAAGGGCCAGACCGCTATCGCCGGGGACTCTACACCTTTATTCAGCGCACGTCGCCCTTTGGCCAATCCGTCAACTTCGATTTCCCCGACACCAACCGGGCCTGCACACGACGAGAACGTTCCAACACCCCCCTCCAGGCCCTGAATCTGCTCAATGATGTCACCTTCGTCGATGCGGCACGCCATCTCGCGGCAACGACCATCCCCATCACCGATTGGGATGCCCGACTGGACGCCGCCTTTCTCCGCTGTCTCGCGCGCTATCCCGATGCCACCGAGCGCGAACGACTGCGCCGCTATTTCGACGAGGAGCAGGCCCGCCGCGCCGCTTCTCCGGATTCCATCCCAGACACGGTGCGCAATTTCGCACCACTCCAGGAGGAACCCGAGTCGGCCGCCTGGGTCATGGTGTGTAGTGTCCTACTTAATCTCGACGAATTCATCACGAAGGAATAGGCCATGGACACCCAACGCTTTCGCACCATCCAAAGCCGACGGGATTTTTTTCGCTCGTGCGCGGGCGGCATCGGCACCATCGCCCTGCACGGCCTCCTTTCCCGGGAAGGTCGGGCGGCCCAGGCGGCAGAATCCCTCGTGCCCCACATTGCACCCCGGGCAAAGAATGTCATCTACCTCTTTATGGCGGGCGCGCCGTCTCAATATGATCTCATCGCCCCCAAACCCATCATGACCAAGTGGCACGGCACCCCGGTGCCCGCCCACTTTATGACGGGCCTGCAAGATCAGCTCATGAAGAGCACGGCCCAGGTCTTTGCCAGTCCCCGCACCTTCCAGCACTATGGCGAGAGCGGCATGGAGTTCTCTGACTTTCTGCCCCACACCGGATCCATCGCCGATGAACTCTGCATGGTCCACTCTATGCACACCGACGTGAGTAACCACCACCCCGCCCAATTGCTGATGAACTGTGGCGTGCCCCGTTTTGGCCACCCCGCTATGGGAAGCTGGGTGAGTTATGGACTCGGCAGCGAATGCGACAACCTGCCCGGATTCGTGGTCCTCACCTCCGACTCGGGCAAGGGTATCGACGGCGGTTCTTCCAATTGGTCCAACGGTTTTCTGCCCTCGTCCCATCGGGGGGTTACCTTCCGGAGCAGTGGCGACCCGGTGCTCTACCTCTCCAACCCGAAAGGCGTCAGCCACGATGCCCAGCGGGCCCGCATCGATGCCCTGGCCGATCTCAATCAGCACCATCTGGAAAAGACGGGCGACCAGGAAATCGCCTCACGCATCGCGGCCTATGAAATGGCCTTCAACATGCAGCTATCCGTCCCGGGCCTGTTGGATTTTTCCGACGAGACCGACGCCACCAAAACGATGTATGGCCTCGACCAGGATATCACCACGCCCTTTGGCACCAACTGCCTCATGGCCCGGCGCATGGTGGAGCGGGGCGTGCGCTTTGTGCAGCTCTACCACTCCACGTGGGATGACCACTCGGAGCTGAACAAAAACCTGAAGATAAACTGCGCCATGACCGACCTGCCTTGCGCGGCGCTGATTAGGGATTTGAAACAGCGGGGACTTCTCGACGAAACGTTGGTCATCTGGGGCGGCGAATTCGGGCGAACCCCCATGAATGAAATCCGTCGCGGGAACACCCCGGGCCAGGAAGGACGGGACCACCATCCCTTTGCCTTCAGCCTGTGGATGGCCGGTGGCGGCATCAAACCCGGCACCGTCGTAGGGGCCACCGACGAACTCGGTTTCCACATCACCGAAGACCCCGTCCACGTCCACGACTTACAGGCCACGATACTCCATTCCCTCGGCATCAACCACGAACGCCTCACCTACCGCCACCAGGGCCGGGACTACCGCCTCACCGATGTCGCAGGAAAAGTGGTGGACAAGGTGTTGGCGTAGGGAGAAGGTAGCGTAGCGGGCTTTGAAGAATGAGCGCAACGACCCACACCTTGTGGTACCCAGGGACATTCTGCCGCACGAAATCGTTGGTACGAGCTGGGAGCGGGAATGCCGACACGATGGCTGGGAGCAAACCGGGTCCTCGACAACGCGGCAGCATGTCCCGGTGGGCCAATAGCGAGACCACGATCAGTAGCTTCCCTACGGGAAAACGCTTTTTGACCTCAAAGAACGCAGAGACCACAAATAGAACCGCCTGCTTCTGAGCTCTTTGCGTTCTTTGAGGTTAAAAAGGAACAAAAAAGCCCTTCCTTCCAAGGTGTGGATGGCAATCACTGTCCCACCGGGACAGGAACGCGCATTCATGCCCTTTGCCCTGTGACTGGGTTCCCCTCGATATTGGACTGGATGAACGAGCCTCTGGTGAGTTGGGCGCGATACCGTCCCTGAGACCTTCGCTCGCTCCTTCGAGGAAGATAATAGAGCGAGTATCTTTATCCTCGCAGTTTGCCCGCGAAGCGGGTGACGGCAAATCCATGCCGACCTCGCAACGCCGAGCTCGGTAGCTGCCCTCCGGGGAGACTACTTCTAACCTCAAAGAACACAGAGACCACAAACAAAACCGCTTGGACCCGCAACAAGATCACCGTCGCCCACACGCCGCCCGATGGTATCTGGCTGGATGCATCGGTATACAAAAAACACCCAAATACCACATATAGAACGCCTCTTGACACATAATTGCCAATAGATGATCTATATCTTGTGTTTTTGCATAAAATCGTGTAGTCTTATACCTACTATGTTGTGCTTTGGGTCACTATGTGTCGCCTGGGGCCTGTAAGAACGAACCCAATTGAGACCATATCTTGTGTCCTTGACTACAATACTTAGTCATAATGATTCCAAAGAGACCTTGTCGGCACTCTTCGCCTCCAGCGCGCGGGTGTCCCTGTTACAGGTCTTTATGCTGGACCCCGTCCGCGCCTATTATCAGCGTCAGCTGGAACAGGCGACGGGGCTCGCTATCCGCGCCATACAGCGGGAGCTGGAGCGCATGGTCTCCATCGGATTGCTTTTCCGCCATGTGGAAGGCAACCGGACCTATCATCAGGTCGATATGGAGTTTCCGCTCTTTCCCGAGTTGCGAAATATCATTCTGAAAACAAGCGAAGACCGGGACGTGATGCGTAGTCGCCTGGCCATGGAGCCCGCCGTTCGGCTGGCCTTTATGCATGCCGACGAAGCCCACGTGCTGGTGGTAGCCCGTAAGGGACAGAATCCCTCGTTAAGCTTACCCGAGCCCATTTCCCTGGAGCTGGTGAGCAGCGAGACCTTTTTAACCTGGGTCCAGGAACGCAATCCCGTCCTGGAACCCTATCTGACCACGGGCATTGATCTGCTGGGACGCCGCGAAGATATTATCTGGCGGCGCATAGAAGGCCACGGCTATCACGTGGAAAAGGGAGAAGGGATACCATGAGAGACCCTGTTTTAGCGCTCAAAGCATTGTATGAAGATTGCCAGACGGCCCGCGTCGATCTACGCAGCAGCGCGCGACAGTGCCTGGCCATGCTTGGTTGGGAATTCCCCCTTTCCTTCTCCCCATCGGAACGGGTCGAGGCACTCCATGCCGCGCCCTTCCTGCTCCGTGCCCAATCGGGCGATTCGGTGGCGGCCCTTTTCCTGCCCAACGGAATGCTGGAGAATCCCTCCCTCCTCTATGAGCGGGGCCTGGACTTCTGCAAGACGACCCGGCTGGTAGTGGATGAGATGGCCACCCTCAATGTGCCCTATCTCCTGGTGAGTGACCTGCGCACGAGCTACCTCTATGATCTCACCCAGGACACCCTCCTTCTCTGCGCCCAGAATCAGGAAGAGTTCCAGGAAGAATTCGCCCCCGTGTTGACCAAGGCCACCATGGACCGCTGGTCCCTCGGTGAATTGCGCCGCCCGCCGCGCAGCACCCTGTCCCGTCAACTTCGCGATTGGCGCGCCTTCTGGGTAGACCAATTTGTGAAGAATGCCGCGTGCCCGGAAGC
>JAUIMA010000277.1 GCA_030432675.1 Candidatus Hydrogenedentota bacterium
CACGGAGTGGATCACGAAGTCGATGGTCCCCCACTTTTCCTTGATAGCAGCGAAGAAAGACGCAATCTCTTCGTCCTTCGTCACGTCGCATTCCAACACTTCCGTGCCGGGAATCTGTTCGGCCAATCCACGGACGCGTTTTTCGAGCGGTCCGAGGTAATTGAAGGCCAATTCCGCGCCCTGGGCGGCACATTCCTGTGCGCAGGCCCAGGCGATGGATTTATCGTTGGCAATGCCCAAAATTACGCCGCGTTTTCCGGCGAGCAATCCGTCAGCCATAGCTCCTCCTTGTATCTGTTTTCATGTCCCTGGCGATGGTGCGGCAGGGACCCGTGGTTTTCATGGGTGCACACAATTCACAATGAGTGAATTGGGCGGGAAAGGGAATCATAGCATTCTTCGGAATTCTGATCCTACCTGAAAGCGCCATCGACGCGGCACACCGGGTGGCCGGTTCTTGCCGCCCTCCGTTCAAAACACGTGCGCATAAAGGATAGAATAGGCAATGTATTCCCCTGCGGCCCTGTAGTTGAAAGTCTCTCATGCCCCGATCTACCCCCTTTATCCGTCTGGATGCCGTTACCCTCCGGGTGGCGGAAGCGCGTGTATTTCCCAACACCTCGTGGTGCATCAACGAAGGCGAACATTGGGTCGTCGTCGGCCCCAACGGCAGTGGCAAGTCCACCCTCCTAGGCGCCTTTGACGGCCGCACCCCCGTGGTAGGCGGCGAGGTCTGGTACCACTTCGCCTGCACGGACCCCGAGGAAAGCTACCCCGACGATGGGAGCGTCCCCGAAGAGCGTATCGCCTATGTTTCGCAGGAAGATCAGGCGGCCCTGGCCCGGTCGGGCTCGGAATACCACCAGGCCCGCTGGAATGCGACAGACGCCGAGGCGGCTCCCAAGGTCGTGGCCGTGCTCTCCAAGCGCACCGGAGCAAGCGACCACGCCATCCGCCGGGCCGCCACGCGGGTGAATATCCGCCACCGTCTGCAACACCCCCTCCCCGCCCTTTCCAATGGCGAATTGCGGCGGGTTCTGCTGGCGGAGGCCTTGTTACGGAAACCGCGCCTGCTCGTGCTGGATGACCCCTGTGCGGGACTCGACACGGCCGCACGGACCCACCTGCTGGAACTCATCGCGTCCCTGATGAAAGAAGACCTGTGTATGGTGCTGGTGGTCCGTCGCGCCGAGGAAATGCCCGAGGGAATAACCCACCTGTTACAGGTAAAAGATGGCCGGGTTGTGCGCCAGGGCCCCCTGGAAACCCTGCGCACGCACCGGTCCCTCCAACGCTTCTTTGCCTCCACAACCCTCACTCCGCCCACCCGGAAGCCCTCCCCACCAAAATCCGGCGGGAGCGAGGTCTTCTCGCTGAAGGAAGTCACGGTGCGCTACGACAAGACAGTCGCGCTGGACACAGTTTCCTGGACGGTCCGCACGGGCGAGCGTTGGGCCTTGCTGGGGCACAATGGCTCGGGCAAGAGCACCCTGCTGAGCCTCCTCACGGGGGACAATCTCCAGGCCTATGCGAATGATGTGCGGCTCTTTGGACAACGTCGTGGACAGGGCGAAAGCATTTGGGATATCCGGAAACGTATTGGCTGGCTATCGCCCGAACTGCAATGGCACGTACCGGGCGACGAGCGCACCGACCACCTCATCGCGTCGGGGCTCTTCGACACCCTGGGGCTCCAACGGAGCCTTCGGAGCCATCACCGGGCCGCGGTTAAGGACTGGATCACGCGCTTCAAACTCCCTGCGAAAGCGCCCTTCGCCACCTTGGGGGCCGGCGAGCAGCGCATGGCCCTCCTCGCACGGGCACTCATTAAGTCCCCGGACCTCATCCTGCTCGACGAGCCCTGTCAAGGACTGGACACCGCCCACCGCGAGGCCTTCCATCGCGCCCTGGCCAAAGCCATGAAAGGGCACCCTTGCGCCCTGGTGTACATCACCCACCATGCCGAGGAATTACCGCCTGTGGTGGACCGGGTGCTTGAATTGAAACAGGGCCGGGTCGTCACAACATAAATGTCCATTTGCTTGTGTGCGGGATACCTGCCATACTTGAGACATGGAACGAACTTGGGCGTTCTCACTTAAATCAGGGCGGAATTATGGATAACGAAAAACTCCTTATCGGCGGTGTGATTGTCATCGCGCTGGTTATTGCAATACCGATTATTGCACCCATGCTCTCGAAAAAAGACCAGTACGACCCCATCGTGGACAGCCACAAACTGCAACAGCTCAACGATGCGGTGGCTCAATATGGACGGCAATTCGGCCAGTATCCGCCTTCGCTGCACTATCTGGTGCCCGACTTCATTGACGAGATACCCGTCACGTCGACCCGGCTTCAGTTTCAGTACAACCCCGCCACCGGTGCCATCACCAACCCCTCTGCGCCTACCGCTGCGGCACCCCCTTCCGATGACCAACCCCGCCGTCGCCGTGGTGGAGGCTCGGGTTTGAGTCCCGCCACGGAAGGTATGACCGGACTCGGCGCTGCGCAAGAACTTAATTACTAAGCGGTTAAGACGAGGTGCATAACCCGACTTCAGGGAAGACGTTCTCGAATAAGCGACTCCATGGAGTGCGGCAGCTTGCTGCCACTTTTCTCCGGGGAGCGTGCTCCCCACCCATGGACGCACAGTGAACCGCCGCCCACCGCCTATGCCTTGAGCGCCGGGGTCTCGGGCGTGAAGTCTTCGCCAGGATTGATAAACTGGTTGCTCTCGAACTGGTACTGCTTATCGTGGAGCTCCCGATAACGCCCTCCCAGTTCCATCAGGTGCCCGTGGGTGCCCTGCTCCACAATCTGACCATCCTCCAAGACGAGAATCTGGTCCGCACTGCGGATGGTGGAGAGACGGTGGGCAATCACAAAGCTGGTGCGCCCTTCCCGCAGTGAATTAAGTCCATCCTGGATGTAGGCTTCACTTTCACTATCCAGGCTGGAGGTCGCTTCGTCGAGAATGAGGATCTGAGGGTCGGCCAGAATGGCCCGGGCGATAGCGATGCGCTGACGCTGGCCACCGGATAGCTTTACACCACGTTCCCCCACAATCGTGTCGTAGCCCTCCTCAAAGCCCATAATGAACTCATCGCAGTGGGCCAGCTTGCTTACCCGCTTGATTTCTTCTAACGGTGCATTGGGCCGGGAGAAGGCAATGTTCTCCGAAATAGTGCCATCAAACAGAAAGTTCTCTTGAAGCACCAGCCCGAGGTGGGCGCGATAGTCCCGGAGTTTGATGGTGGATAAGGCCCGTCCATCGACCCGCACCTCGCCCTTGGTGGGGCGGTTGAAGGCCATGACGAGGCCGATGAGGGTGCTCTTCCCCGAGCCACTGGAACCGACGAGGGCGGTCGTCGAGCCCGCCGGGGCATCGAAGGAAACGCCCTTCAATACCGGCACGTCCTCTTCATATTCGAAGTGGACATCCTGAAAGGAAATGTCACCCCGGAGGGCACCGGGTGCTTCCCGTGATTCGTCTTCCTCGTCTTCCGTCTCCATAGAGCGAATGTCGCGGATACGATCCAGGCCAGCGAAGGCCTCGCTGAACTGGGTGGAGATGTTGGCGATTTGGACGAGGGGCATAACCACCATGGCCACAAAGGCCAGGAACATAAAGAGGTCACCGGGGGACATGGCGCCGGTCAGCACGAAGTGGCCCCCGAGCATAATCATCACCGTGGCGATAATCCCGATCAGGGCCGTGGAGACCGAGCTGATGGCGGATACGCCCGTCACCGCGCCGGCCACGTTGCGGAAGAGCCGGTGCACGCCGGAGGCAAAAATAAGGTCTTCCCGACGCTCGGCGGTGTAGCCCTTGACCACCCGTACGCCGCCGAGGGACTCAGAGAGGCGCCCCGTCACCTGGGCATTGATTTCGCCCCGCTCGCGAAAGAGCGGGCGCAGCCGGGAAAAGGCCACCGCCATGGACACGCCGAAAATGGCCAGCACCACAATAATTACAGCGGTCAGTATCCAGTTGAGCCAAAAAAGAACGACCAGGGCGATGGCCGCGCCCAGGAGCCCCCCACTGACCTGGACAAGTCCGGTGCCAATGAGATTCCGAATACCTTCGGCGTCCGTCATAATGCGGGAAATCAACACCCCCGTCTTGGTCGAATCGAAGTAAGAAACGGGAAGACGCATGACGTGTTGCTGCACCGTCTTGCGCATCTCCGTAATGGCCCGTTGTGCGGCGACACCAAGAATCTGAGACAGGGCGAAGGTCGTCACCGCCTGAATCAGGCACGCGACCGCTACGGCGAGGCCCAGCGCCATGAGGAGGGTACCCGGATCACTGATGCCGAACAGGGGTTTGGTGTGCTCTCCGGGTGCGAGGATGTTGTCCACCAGAAACTTGGTACTGCCTGGCGCCACAAAGCCACTGACACGGTTGATGACCACCAACACCAGACCGATAGCAATCCGCTTTCGGTGGGACCACATGATACGGCGGGCTTCCGCCCAGGAATTAGAAACACTGCTACGCTTTGCCATGATAACCTCAGGGGGTGGGGAATGGTCGGATGTTGGAGACGGAAGAATTTGGTTGAAGCAATTGTACTAAACAGGCTCTCGGCATCGGCCTTGAGTATCGATGAATTCTCGGGTACACCTGATATGAGGACAGTAACCGCCGCAGTTGTCAGGTCGTTTCCGTGCCACGCGATCCGGTCCTGCCGGTTCGTGTGTATGGAGCCCGAACGGCATAAGGTCACTCTAGCTATTCGAATCGAGCGTCCTTCTACCCTCAGGAATGGGACGCCCTCAATCAATACGTCCGGAGGAGGGCGGGTTCTTTTTTCCTCCACGCACACGAAACCTCGTTGTACTCGGCATCGCGTGGCACGGGGCCTCGGTTTCCCGCAGGAACGAATTTCCGGCTCAGCCAACAGCATATGCTACGGCGAACCAGGAATCCAAGCGGCCGGGCACCTTGAACCATCCCCGCGGCATCGGTCACTATCGCTTTGACCCACGTGGAAAGGTGCTCCTTATGAAACGCAGTCTATTGCTTTTACTGTTGGTGCTCACGGCGGTGACCTCTCCCAGCCATGCCGAGACAGAGCCGTCGGAACCGCACGCCGTGCAAACCCCCTCCTTCCAAGTCCCCCCCGGCCAGCGCCAACTTTTTCTCGACGATGTGGGAGTTTCCAAAACGCAGAACCTCTCGCGCACCCTCCACCAACCGGAAAAGCGCGGCGCGGTAATCCGGCCAGACGGCCCGTGGGAATCTACGCTCCAGACCCGTTGTGCGCCGGTGTGGGATCCCGTAGCGAAACGATTCAAGCTCTGGATGATTACGTCCACCACGATTCCGGGTCTCGCGGAAATGACCTACGCAGAAAGCGAAGACGGGCTCCAGTGGAGCAAGCCCATACTCCGCCAGAAATCCGTCCTGGATTCGCTGGAGAACAATGTGGTGACCTTGGACCCGGCCCGGGAATGGGGCAGCAACGCCATCGAGAACGTGGTCTATGATCACCACGACCCCGACCCGGCACGACGCTTCAAGGGCTTCGCCAACGTCTACAGCCGGGAGCCCATCGTCAGCCCGGACGGCCTGCACTGGACCTCTCTCGACGTGCCCGCGCTGGATTCCCAGGATGAATCCAACCTCTGCTACGACCCGGTGACCCGAACCTTTATCGCCACCCTGAAAACGAACGGCCCCTTCGGTCGCAGTCAGGCCATCTGGACCAGCCCCGACTTTGAAACCTGGACCAACACGGAGGTGCTCTTTCATGCCGACGAACGGGATCAGGCACTTGGGAAGAAACACGTAGCGGCCCGCATCGCCACTCCCGCACTTCACCAGACTGCGGGCCTCGACGCGTCGGAGTGCAAGGTAGATATCTACAACCTGGGTATCTCCCGCTATGAAGGGTTGTACCTGGGCTTCCCTGCCCTGTTTCACCAATCCGGAGCGGCAGGCTTTCACCTCGTCCAACTTGCCAGCAGCCGCGACCTCAAGACCTGGAACCGGGTCGCCGAACGTGCGACCTTCCTTGGCCCCTCCACCGTCGTGTCAGGAGCCTATGACCGAACCCAAATACTCCCCCCATCGGGCCCTGTCCTACGGGATGACGAACTCTGGTTCTATTACTCGGGTATTAAATACCGGCTACCCCCGGAAGGCGTCAAGGAGGTGGGTGCCATCTGCTTGGCCATTCTGCGACGGGATGGCTTTGTTTCGATGGATGCGGGCAATCAGGAGGGGACGCTACTGACGGAGCCAATTGTCGTCACCACTTCGAGGCTATTCGTCAATGTGGACGCGAGCCAAGGCGAGCTACGCGCCGAGGTATTGGACATGGACGGAGTCGTCGTCGCCCTATCGCGCCCCGTGATGGGCGACAATTCGCGCGTAGCCCTGCGCTGGGTGCAGGGTGATCTGGCGACCCAAGTGGGGCGAAAGGTCCAGCTTCGCTTTACACTGCGCGATGCCGCATTCTACTCCTATTGGTTGGGTCACGACTGAAGCGATTCCGCAGCTTCCCCCATTTATGAAACACGGGGCGGTGCGATTGAGTAATTTCACACCGGCATGGTGCTACCCGAAAGAACCCGCGCCTCATTCAGGGTCATAGAGAATTCGAGGGAAGCACCTGATTCCGGCCCCCCCCCATTGAAGAGGTAATTCTTGCTTGACCGTGCCATGGGACCTCTTCGAGCCTGTTCGCCGTACCCCAAGCCCCGCCCTTCTTTTCCCCGTTACGACTTCTTAAAGGGATAAAACAGTTGCGCCAGAAAGGTGCGCGGCAGTCGATTGGTTGTGCCGTAGTCCGCAGGCCAGTGGGCTGACGGCATGTGGTACGTCCCGAAGAGCTTGTCGAAGAGGGGCATGTGGACGGCGTAGTTGGTATCGATAGCGGGCCGGTCGGTGCTGTGATGCCAGTGATGGTACTGGGGAGTCACCACCAGATATTTCAGGGGCCCAAACGGAATACCCACATTGGCATGGACCAACACGGCCTGCACGGCGGCAAAAGTCACATAGATATCGAGCGCAGCCTTGTCGGGACCGATAAGGTATAGGGGAGCCATGGCAATGGAGCGGTCCACAATGGTCTGGACGATATGATTGCGAGACCCCGCGAGCCAGTCCATGTGTTCTACCGAATGGTGCACGGCGTGAATCTTCCACAACCAAGGCACCTCGTGAAAAACGCGGTGGGACCAATAGAGTACGAAGTCCGCGCAGACTACCAGCAACAGGACCTGCACCAGGATAGGTAGTCCCTGTATCCATTCCTGGAGACGGGCATTGAGGGCCCACCCGAACACAGTCACCACGAAATAGTTGGCTACGAGTAAGAGCACCGCAATCAGCAAGTGGTTTACGCAGAAATAAAAGAGGTCCAATTGCCACTCGGGCCGAAGAATAGCTTGCTCACGGTACTTGGGAAAGATCTTCTCGAGAAACGTAAATATGACGACAGAGCCCAGGGCGGTCAGCACGAGCCAATCCAGTCCGAGCGACAGAGGACTGGGCTCCACCTCCCCCACTTCGATCGTATAGCCACCAAGCGCAAACGCGGCCAGGGTAAAGAGTACCCCGATGGCGCCATATCGGCGATAACGCGACAGGGCAAAGGTAAGCAGGCCGAAGAGCAACGAACCCCACATGCCCACCATGAGCACGACCTTAAGGGTCTCCCCATCATAGGCCGCCCGCAAATCGGTCGTGGTCAGGTAGGTCGGATACTGATAGCACAATACCGCGAGGAAACTCAGCACCCCCAAGAAGCAAGCCACCGCGCCACTGATTTTGCCTTCGCCAAAACGAAAAGCCCGGTCAGACATGTCTTCAATTTCCCGGGGCTTATATGCATACGGTTTTTTATCGCTCACCCTATTCTCCCTGCCTTAAAACCTGTTTACACCGCTGACCAAAACAATAAAGCAATTCAAAGCCCGTTTCCAGTCGCCGAGACATGTCCCATAATTGGACACCCCGTCAACAACACAAGGACAAGCCCTGCTCCCGGATGAATTTTTGCTTGACTTGTATACCGCACTTCTATAGCCTAGGAGAGCATTAGCTCCGGCACACTCCGTTGTTGTATTCAGGGACCACCTCGTTCCTGTGGGTCAGATACTGAGCGGGTTCCGGGAAGCAAACGGGGGTATCCTCTATTGGTATACACGTTCTTGTCAGGCAGAGTCGG
>JAUIMA010000278.1 GCA_030432675.1 Candidatus Hydrogenedentota bacterium
TTCGTGATGCCATGACCGCCGACCCGTACTGCCTTACGGCACACTACCGCCGCATGGAGGCTCGCCTGCCCAAGTGGGGTGGTTCCTGGGAAGAGGTGGATGCCATCGTGGCGGAGAGCGACGGGGGAAGTGTTCATTTTCCCTTGCTTGGAATTGTAAGGCGCTATGCCCAGAAGGAGATGGCCTCCCGGGGAGAGCACTATGCTGCCGCCCTGGAGGAGCGTTCCATCTATCTGGAATGGGCGGAACCCTATCGTGCCCAGTTGGAGCGAAACCCTGACCATCCCATGTTGTTGACCTCCCTCGCATTCTACTCGGCGAAGGGATTGGATTTCGCGATCGCCACGACTTGTTTCCGTACCTTGGGCGATCGGTACTACGAAGGGGCCGGTTTCGACCATGTCACCCAATACAACAATTTCCGAGGTAATAGTTACGCGGCCGTTGCCTATGACATCGAGGATGAGGTGCCACGGTGGGAGTTGGCGGTGGAGGCCCTCGAAATTGCACCCAACCATCACTATACCAATTACTTTTACGGTACCGAGCTGCTCTACCGTGGAGAGTTCGACGAGGCCCGACGCCACTTCGAATTCTCGCGCGATGCGTGGCCAGGATTCGTCTGGAGCACCTACCGCCTGGGCGAAGTGGCGGAGTCTACCGGTAATCCCACGGAAGCCGTGCGCCAGGCCCGGGCAGTGCTCACACTCAATCCAAATGACGAACAGCGCGCGCGGGCTGAGGAAATGATAGCCCGAAACGCATCCTGATCGTCCGACTCAGAGCAAGGGCGGGAGTAGTTGACCGCGTTTAGCGTGTCGGTTATGCTGAACCGTCGCAGCGGATGGGTTGTCGCTGCATCTGGGTAATGAGCGAATGGAGGAGCGATACCGTGTCGAATCAACGTCTGAGTCCTGCACAACAGGCATTTTATCACCGGGAAGGCTATTTGACGGGCTTGGATCCCATCTATGATTCCGAGGGTGTCGCCGATCTGAACACGGGTATTAAAGAGATTCTTGCGCTGTTGGAGCCGGGTGAAAAGCCCCTGGAAATCCGGGAATGGCACCAGAACAGTACCTTTCTGTTTGATATCTGTATGAACCCGCAGATCCTCAACTACGTCGAAGACCTCATTGGCCCGGACTTCTACATGTGGGCCAGCAGTTTCTTCATCAAAGACCCCCATAGTCCTGAAACGGTGGCCTGGCATCAGGACTCTTTCTACTGGCCCCTCACGCCACCCGATTCCTGCACCGTCTGGCTGGCATTTAGTGACAGTGAGGAGGAAAATGGGGCCATGCGGGTTATCCCGAAATCCCACCGTGGCGGAATCATTCAGCACACCTCCGATGCCGACGCCAACTCGGTACTTACCCTGAAATGCGACACGGCGGAATACACCGACGATACGGCTGTATTCATGAATCTGAAGGCCGGCCAGATATCAATTCATGACGACAAGATTATTCACGGCTCGCTGGGCAATAATTCACCCCGGCCCCGCATCGGGTTTACCATTCGCTACTCAAAGACCAATGTGAAATGCGACCTGGCGGTGAATCCCAACTTCAAGACCTATCATTGTCGTGGCGTCGATCGTTTCAAGCACAATCCAGAAGGCCCGATTCCGACCCAGCCATACGGGCGAATCTGGCAGGATTATCGTAATGTCGAAACGCTGAATACCGAAAGCTAGTCTCTATTCTCAGGAAACGGAGAAAAGAACACCATGAAAATGATACTTACTTGCGTTACGGGTTTGTCGCTTATTGTCGCGGCGGGTGCAGGGGCCAGTGGTTGGACCCAATTCCGTGGAGAAGGGGCGCGCGGGGTGGCAGGGGGGCAATCCATTCCATCCTCCTGGAGCAGCACGGAGCAGGTGGCCTGGAAAACGGAGGTGCCTGGCAAAGGCTGGTCTTCTCCCGTGGTGTGGGATAGCCAGATCTTTCTAACTGCAGTTATCAATGAAGGCGAAACCGAGGCGCCGAAGAAGGGGCTCTACTTCGGGGGTGAACGTCCTGAGCCGGCCAGCACGCCCCACCATTGGATGGTTTACAGTCTGGATCTGGAGACGGGGGCTATCCGCTGGGAGCGGGAAGTGCATGTCGGCAAACCGGAAGCACCGGTTCACGTGAAGAACAGCTATGCCTCCGAAACACCGGTCACAGATGGCACCCATGTCTATGCCTATTTCGGCGGTGTGGGGCTTTTTTGCCTCGACCTCGCCGGAAACGTCGTCTGGGAACACCGGGAAGAGCCCCGTCCCATGCGCTATGCCTGGGGTACCGCCGCCTCACCCGTGCTCCACGGAGAGAGGCTTTATGTGGTCAATGACAACGAAGCACAATCCTATCTTCAGGCGCTGGACAAGAACACTGGGAAAGAAATATGGCGGGTTCAACGTGACGAAGGGAGCAATTGGTCTACACCGTTCGTCTGGGAGAACTCCCAGCGCCAGGAATTGATTACCCTCGGTTCCGGGGCGGTGCGCTCGTATGACCTCGAGGGTAAGCTCCTCTGGCAGCTGACGGGTATGTCGAGTATCACAATCGCGACCCCTTACGCGGAAGGCGATCTGCTCTACTTCAGCTCCGGCTACGTCGGAGACCGGAAACACCGGCCCGTTTATGCCGTGCGACCTGGAGCCAGCGGAGACGTTTCCCTGAAAGAAGGGGAGACCAGCAATGCCTTTATCGCCTGGTGTCAGCCCATGGCGGCACCCTACAATCCTTCGACGGTGCTCTATGATGGCCTTCTTTATGTCTTGCATGACCGCGGGCAATTCAGTTGCTATGATGCCAAAGATGGCTCGGTGATCTATGAGAAGGAGCGGCTTCCGCGGGGAGCCGGTTTCACCGCATCTCCCTGGGTGAATGATGGGAAAATTTATTGCCTCAATGAGGACGGTATTACCTTTGTCGTCAAGGCGGGACGTGACTTTGAAGTCCTTGGTACCAATCCCCTTGGTGAAGCGGACATGGGGATGGCCACGCCCGCTGTTGCAAATGATACGCTCATTCTGCGAACCTCTTCTGCAGTCTATGGCATTCGGAATTAGGATTCGCTGGGAATACCACCCGGTGTGAATCCGAGATGCCAACGGGCACACCCGTGGTGAAAACGCGTTTGGCGACGCGGCGCTACGGGATGTGACAGGTTTCAAAGGGTAGTTTCCGGGAGGATAGTGCGTCCATGCGGGCATTGGTTTTATCAGACAGAGAAGTGCGGGTTGACGAAGTGCCGGACCCGCAGCCTCAAGCCGGCGAAGCCCTGGTCAAGGTGTTGATGGCGGGAGTCTGTAATACCGATTTGGAGTTGGTGCGCGGCTATATGGGATTTAACGGTGTCCTTGGCCATGAATTCGTAGGAATCGTCGAACAGGCAAGTAATCCCCATCTCGTGGGCAAACGGGTGGTCGGAGAGATTAACTGCGTCTGTAACACCTGTCATTATTGCCGGATGGAAATGCCCAACCACTGCCTGGACCGATCCGTACTGGGCATTCTCAAGCGCAACGGCGCGTTCGCAGATTATCTGACCCTTCCGGAAGAAAATCTCCATCTGGCGCCGGCCTCCGCACGCGACGACGTCGCCGTATTTACCGAGCCGACCGCCGCCGCTTTCCGTATCGTCGAGCAGGTCAAGCTGACCGATAACGACCGGGTGGTGGTGTTGGGAGACGGGAAACTGGGCCAACTCTGTGCGCAGGTTATTCATCTGCACACCAAGAATCTGGTCTGCGTGGGTAAGCACCCCTGGAAGCTACAATTGCTTTCCAATCTGGGCATTAAGACCGCACTGGCCGATGAGCCCGTCATGCGGGGTGCCGATGTGGTCGTAGAAGCTACCGGTTCTCATCTGGGCTTTGAGCGGGCATTGGAGTTGGTACGGCCAGAAGGCACGATTGTCTTAAAAACTACCGTAACCCACCCTACGGCTCTTGATCTCAGTATTCCGGTCATTAACGAGGTGACAATTCTCGGCTCCCGGTGTGGCCCCTTTCGTCCGGCCCTGGAAGCGCTGAGTCTCGGCAACGTGGGGGTTCGTCCGCTGGTGACCGACACCTTCACCTTGAACGACGCGGATCAGGCCTTGCAGCGGGCGGCGGAACCGGACGCCATGAAAGTGCTCATTCAAATGTAAGGAATTACCCGAAAATCAGGTTATTGGGTTAGAAAAGGCAATTTGACGGGAAATGGGTAGCCTCAACAGGGGTTTTCCCTGCATATTGAACGGAAATAATGGTTTTGCTTAGTGATGGCAGCTTGCATACTTGCGTTTTGCCGTCCATGTGGTATAGTTAAGGCAACACACGGTACACGGCTTGGGGCTGGGTACAAATAAGGAGGTCAGCGCCTATGGGATTAAATATTAATACCAATGTGTCTGCCTTAACTGCCGGAAGGCAGGCGCGACGCGCCGAAGGAGCCTTGTCGAACGTCCTGGAACGTTTGGCAACGCAGCGTCGCATCAACCGCGCGGCCGATGACGCCGCCGGTCTGGCGATCGCGGAACGTTTCAACACGCAGATTCGTCAGGGACAGGTCGAGATCAACAACCTTCAGTCGGGCATCAACGCGGTGCAAACGGCAGAAGGCGGTCTCAGTGTGCAGCAAGACGCGGTACAGCGTATCCGCGAACTCTCGCTGCAGGCTCAAAATGGCACGCTGAGCGACGAAAATCGCGCCGCACTTAACGAAGAGGCCCAACAGCTACGGGCACAGATTGACAGTGTGGCCCGCGACACGGAATTTAACGGCCTCAATCTACTTGACTCCGATGCCAACATTGACCTCGGAACCTCGGGTAATGAAATTGAGATCACGGCGTCCAATAGCGCCTCATTGAATCTCGACACCCTGGATATCAGCACGGTGGAAGGTGCCGCCGCAGCCGTTGGCGCATCCGACGGCGCGCTCGATAGTATCAGCCGAAATCGTGCTACCTTGGGTGCTCAGGAGAATCGTTTTGAGAGTGCTATCAATCAGCGGGAAATTGCGGTCTTGAATGAGCAGGATGCGGAATCCAGCATTCGGGATTTGGATCTGGCCCGGGCCTCCATTGAGCGCTCGCGTAACGAACTGCTCTTGCAAGGCAGTATATCGAGTCTGGTTCAAACGAACGTGACCCCCCAATCGGCGCTCAGCCTGCTGGGTGGTTAGCACAAACGGTTCACGACATTAGACTTTTATTCCAGGCCTCCCGAGTGGTACAACCAACGGGAGGTTTCGTTTGTGGGTAGGTCCGCGAGCAGTTATGGGGCGGGGCCAGGGTCGTTGGGAACAGGGGAAGCGGAGCGTCGCACGTGAGTCCAAAACAATCAGGCATTCGCGAGGCCCTCGTGGACGCGCTCGCCCAGTCGCCGATGTTGCAATTTCTGGGTAAGAGTGGGCCGAGTCGTCCTGAGCTACGCAAACTGTTGGCAGAAAGTGAACTCCAGAGTTTCCCGCCTGAAGTGGCCATCATAACGGAAGGCGAGGAAAGCGACCGGATGTATGTGTTGGCTTCGGGGACCGTCAGCGTGCAGGTAGATGGCAATGAAGTATGTGTCATGTCGGAACCGGGCGAAATATTTGGTGAATTTGGCGCCGTTACCGGAGAACTGCGTTCGGCAACGGTGTTAGCGGTCAGCCAGGTTACCTGTCTTGCCATGAGTCCTCAGTTCATCAGTCAAAAGGCTTTTAATGACAACGGCATGTTTTCTCAGTTGGTTCAACGCGCCCTGACGAAAATACTGCTCGGGCGCCTGCGGCAGACCAGTTCTGAATTGGTGGCGACGCAGGAATCTCTCAAGAGTATTGAACGTCAGGTCTCCTTTCTGAGATTGGACAATGACACCCTCAATAACGAGTTGGAAACGGCCCGGAAAACCATTCGGGAAGGCCTTCGCGGCACCCGCGCAGGTGAATGAGCCTCCGTTCATTCCGTTCGGGGTTTCAGGATTGCAGCCAGGCGGTCGGGGTTCTCTTCGTATCGTACCAGGTGAAGGTATCGTGCCCCTTCAGCGTAAGGCAGGGTGAATGTCTTAAAGAGATCGCCGTCCAACGTGAGCAACTCCACGTTTCTTCGTGTCGTTGAATCTTTGATGGCGTCGCGGAATCGGTCGAGGCTGAATTTCTTCCCGTTGACACCGATCACTTCCATACCGGGGGCCAATCCGGCCTGGTCGGCGGGCATGCCGGGGACCAGTGCACCAGAAATGGACCCATCACTACGGACGGCCATACCAAGGGAATGGTAGGCAGAGGCGTACTTGCCGTTCTTCTCCCGGTCGGCATCGTACTTCGCGGCTTCACTGCGGAACTCGATCCGGTAGCCGAGGCGGGTTACGACATCGAGGGGCAGGGCATCTTGTGGTCCCTTAATGGTGCGGTCAATAAGTCCTTGCCAGTCGTAGGGCTGAAGGGCGTTCAAGGCGTCGATGACGTCCTGTTCATTGAATCCCAGCATTTCGGTGCTTTCTCCGGACTTTCCCAGAAACGCAGCGACAAAATCGTCGAGAGACTGTTTGTCTTCCGATTGTTCCCGGAGCAGGGCGTCCACCTCCAGCCAGAAGAGCAGTCCCTCATTGTAGTAATCCTGCCCTCGGCGTAGCTTGCTCCATGAGGCGCTGCCACCCCGAAGATGATAGGAGTCGGCGGCGGTGTCTTCAAGGGAGCGCCATTGTCGTCCTTCCTGCCGCATGAAACGTCCCAGATTGGTTGCCAGCACCTGGCGATAATGTTCCAGATCCCAAATCCCACTCCGCACCGTCAATACATGACCCAGATACTGGGTCAGGCCCTCGTAGACCCAGAGCAGACGGGTGTCTTTCACGCTGTGAAAGTCATCCCGCACCATGCCCTGCGGGCGGTGGTACTTTCCGCACCAGGAATGGACGAATTCATGGGGGAGCAAATAACCCACCCAGCCGTTGAGTTTCTCTTCGGAGAGAAGGTCCCGTTCGCCGACACCGTTTAGACTTGACCGCAAGTGCTCGAGGCCCGTGTACGGGATATGGTTGCTGCAGGAAACGAGAAAGTGATACTGGTCGTAGTGGGCACTCCCAAAGAGGGCGTAGGCCTCGGTCACCATTTTTCCATACTGTGCAATAAGTTCGTCATCAATCTGTAGCGCCTGGGGGGATTCTGAGCCCAGGTGTAAATAGACCGGGGGGCCTTCACCGTGGGCCAAATCGATTTGGCGCAGGTGCTCGCCCAAGAGCATCGGACTATCCATGAGTTCGATGAACGAAACGG
The DNA here is from genome assembly GCA_030432675.1 of Candidatus Hydrogenedentota bacterium. GTDB lineage: Bacteria > Hydrogenedentota > Hydrogenedentia > Hydrogenedentales > JAEUWI01 > JAEUWI01. Next base: position 7,242 of record JAUIMA010000278.1, read on the forward strand.
GCTCGTAGCGATTGATGTTGTTTTCAGTAGCGTTCAGTGGCAGGGAGCTTGCGGCCTGCCAGGTATCGGGCAACACCACCCGGGCCGTAACACGCAAGTCGGCCGCCGATATGCCATCGGGATAGAGAAGTACCGTATTCCAGTTAACGACACCCAGCAAGCTGTTCCCGTAACTGTCTACCCCCTTGGAATTCGTTGACGGTTGATTGGTGATGTAGTCCATCGAGATGCGTAGACGTGTAACCCCGGCGGGAACCATGCAGTCAAACCGATGTCGGTTCAACGGATCACGGGTCCAAGCGATTGGGTTGCCATCCGAATCCGAGACTTTCAGGCCCGCCATATTCTGGATGGGGCCCCGAGGCGCGTGAATGCCCGGAATCCACTCGGGATACCAAAACGTAAAGGGACCGGGGGACACGGGCATCTCGATGGTACTATGCAGAAGACGACGGGGGAGATCCCGCGTGTCGAGCGTTACCTCCATCGTGGCAGCAACGGACCTTGTGACCGGCACAACAGAAAAAAAGGCCATAATCGTCAAAATAGACAGCGAAGCTGCAAAGCGAAGAGAAGACACGTTCAGGAGCGCTCCAGGTTGAATGACAAACCAATATTCCCCAGTCTAGTTGGCCATTGGGGTGATTGCAAGACGAAAGGGCCGGTTCGCGTTGATTCCTGTGTGCCTTCAATTTAAACTGCAGTAGGAGGATTACTCCGGGTTGGCCTGTCTCTCGGGAACTGCCACCTCTAACCACTTAAGTCGGAAGGGTTTTTCTATGACCAGATTGTTTTTCGGGGTGATGACACTGCTCAGCATGGTGATACCGGCAACGGTGGTCGCAGTTCCCATACCGGGCACGGGCCCCGATGTCGGAAAAACCGTGGTCTACCGCGATACCTGGGGCATTCCCCATATCTATTCGCCCACGG
>JAUIMA010000279.1 GCA_030432675.1 Candidatus Hydrogenedentota bacterium
TGCGCAGGTCTTGGGTGAGTGCCAGGAGCGCGTTGTCGAATGCGGGTATGGCTACTTCGCTGTAGTCGCCGCTGGACCGGGTAAAGGGCGTGGGCACGCGGGCGAGGGCCAGGAGTTGTCCCCTCTGGTCAAAGAGGGTGCCCTTGAAATAGGAGGTTCCCAGGTCGAAGACGAGAATGTTGCCGGTTGGCGGGGTCATAGCAACATACCGCCAGGCCCGCGAGAGAGACCATAGGGGGTGCCACCCTTACAGCCGTGTGGCACGAGCGGCTTTACGGGTGTGGGTAGGGGTTTATATTGAATAGGGGAAAGTCTCCTTTGGGGGACTGCACCCGTAAGCTCCCCCGCTTCGCTCCTCCGCGTAAGGGTGGCACCCCGACGTATACTGGCGGAACCTTGAGTTTGGCCGTACGGTGTTCGGGATGTCCTTTCGCACGAACCGGAGTACCGGATCGCGCGGCACGGTTGGTGGTGTTTTGGGGCGCTCCGATTCATCCTAGTTCGCTTCCACGGCGGGGTCGCAGAGGATTTCGGCGGCCATGTCCATGAGGAGTTCAGCGCCGTCGGGACTTTTGAAGAGGGCATTGGAGGCTTCGTAGCCCCCTTCTTCCAGGGCTTCTTCGGTAACGAGATAGCCCTGCAGTTCGCCGTTGGCCATGGTAATCACGTGGATGTTGGGGAATTCGGCCTGAAGGTCGTGAATAAACTCGACAAAAATCTCGCCGGGCAGGGCGACGATACGCTGATCGCCGACGCGGAAGCACTGCACTTCGGCGGGCATGCAGGCCGCCACAAACTCTTTGAGCCGTCCCTTTCGGGCCATGCCGGCGAGGGTCAGGGTCTCCTGGGCACCGAACACATCGCACTCGGCGGTCCGTGTTTCGGGACTTTTCGGGTCGCTGGCCTGGAGTTTTTCAAAGCGGGCTGTGGCCGCATCGAGGGCCAGGGAGGCGGCGGCTTCGTTTGGAAACGGACGGAGGGGGAGGTCGTCGCTGGTGCTGCTGTGCCCGAGCTTCAAGGCACCCAGGGCGGTGCCGCCTTTTACAGCCTCCATGACCGATTCGGCCAGGGCGACCCCAAGGCGCTCCGCTTCCTGGAGGGTGTTGCCGGTGACCACGTGGCGGGGGCTTTGATTGCCACAGGCGCCCGTGTGATAAATCACGGGGCATCCGCCACCTAAGAGGTTGTCCTGCAGATGTTTACGGGTGAATCCGGGGAAGTCGCCGCTGTAGACCGTGGAATCTTCGTGGAGCACGGTGGGGTGCATGGAGCAAATCAGCATGATGCCCAGGGCGCGCTGGCTTTCCAGGTTGCGGACGAGCCAAACGGGCACTTCGGGGATGGACGGGCCACTGGGGTCACGGCGGTTGCCCCCCACACAGGCGCCATCGGCCTCGGCGAAGACGATTTCAGCCGGTACGGCCTTCTCCACGGCCTGGGTGGCTGCGGCGACGATGCCATCTTCCAGGGTCTGGAGGTAGGCCTCGTCCAACGGGGGAACGGTTTTGTCCGTCACGTTGCTGGCGTATAATACGGTGTCGGGTCCGGAGTGGGTGTGGGTGGCAGAAAGGCAGATGGCGGCCTCCGGTACCCCGGTCGCTTCGGCAATCCGTTTGCGCGCTCGGGCCGCCAGGGGCTTGGGCACGAAAATGATGTCATTGCCCACATAGAGCTGGTGTTGGTCCCCCTCACGGAGATAGAGGGCCGAACTCAGCAGGGGGTCGTGGGTGCCCGTGCTCATGCGTGCGACGTGGGGATAACCAAAGAGATGGAGGGAGCGGTCGGGCGTAATATCGACAGCGGCCGCCCCGGCCAGATAAGGGTGAGACACGAGATTCCTTTCGTCGCGCGGGGTAGGCGGTAGCCTGTCCTAACGCGAAAATAACTTGCATAAGTTGTTATAACCAATTATACTTTTTGTATCGCTACTTTGCAACGGTATTTCCTGCGGGAAAAGGATCCGCCTTTCTTACCATGTCAGCCACCGCTTACAACCGCGTCGCGGCCGCACTCCGAGACCAGATTCTCGCTGGTTCCTGGGAGGGAAGTCACCAGCTTCCCACGGAACGGGAGCTCTGCGAACGCTTTCAGACCTCGCGCATTACGGTGCGCCGTGCCCTCCAGATCCTGGAGGAAGAGCAGTTGGTGGAGCGCCACCAGGGGGTGGGCACCTTTATCAAGTCCAACCCGGCGCGCAAGATTCCGCTGCTGACCACCGATTATTTTGGCAGTATCCAGACCCACGCGCCCGATCTGACGCGGAACCTTGAGTATTTGCGCACGGCGGATGCGGATGAGGATACGGCGCGGTTGCTTCAGATGCAAGCGGGGGAGACGGTGTTGGAAGCGGTGCGGGTGGATCGCCTGCGGGGTGAGCCCATAGCGACGGATACGGTGCGGGTGGTGGAGCAATATGCCGATCGGCTGGACATGGCCCATTTTGGTGAAATGAACTTTTTGTCCCTGTGGGCACGCAAACAGCGTATCGAGCTGGACTATTGTACCCAGTCCATCGAGGCGACCGTGGCGACCAAGCCGGTCAGCGACTATTTGAACATAAAGGCCGGTGATTTCGTGTTGAAAGAGACCAATGTTGTCACGGTGGTCGGCGGAATTCCGGCGGGTCTTTTCGTGACCCACTACCGCCACGACGTATTTCGGTTTGAAACGACGATCGACCTGAAGGCCCGTGGATTGATTGCGAAGCGCAATGGCTGACTATGTACTTCATAATGTGCGCCTCGTCCATCCCGGTAAGAAAATCTGCACCGGATGGCTCCGTATTTCAGCGGGAGTTATCGCCGATCTCGGCGAAGGGGCCGTGCCCGAAGGGCTTTCCGGTGAGCAGGTCGATGGTGCGGGACGTCGGCTGACGCCTGGCCTCATTGATGTGCACACCCATGGCATGGGGCCCTACAACTACGACCGGGGCGCCGATGAGTTGCGCGCAGCAGCGGCGTTGTTGGGGCAATATGGCACCACCACGGTGGTGCCGACGGTGGTGCCGCAACTAGACGATACGATGTGGCGCGTGCTTCCTGAATTGGCAGCGGCGCTGCCGACGATTACGGATGTCCATATTCCCGGCTTGCACCTGGAAGGACCTTTTGTGGCGATTACCGGAGCCGCCTGTGAAACGCGCGATGGTGACGTAGGACTTCTAAAGGAATTGATTGCCGCCTGTGACGGACACGTTTCGGTGATGTCTATCGCGCCGGAAGTGAAGAACATTATCCCGGTCATTGAGCACCTGGTCTCGGAGCGTATACGGCCCTTTATTACCCATACCCGTGCCAGTGTGGCGGAGACGCAGGCGGCGATTGATGCGGGTGCCTGTCATGCAACGCACTTCTACGACGTGTTTCCCGTGCCAGAAGAAAAGGATTTGGGCGTACGCCCGGTGGGTGCGGTGGAAACGATTCTGGCCAATCCCCAGGTGACGTGCGATTTTATTTGCGATGGGATTCACGTGGACCCCATGGCGGTGAAGGCGGCGTTGGCGGCGAAAGGCGTAGAGGGCGTATCGTTGATTACCGATGCGTCGTTTGGTGCCGGGATGGCACCGGGCACGTATGAAACGCCCTGGGGATATCCCGTGGAAGTGAAGCCCGGCAATGCCCCGCGTATCGCCGACCCGGAACATACCTATTTTGGTGCCCTTGCCGGCAGTGCCCTCACGATGAATCGTGGTATGGACAATCTACTTCGCTGGCTCGATTTGCCCGAGGAGCAGGTGTGGTCTATGGGAACCCGGAGTCCGGCGAAAGTATTACGCTTCGCGGGCCGAGGGCACTTGGTGGCCGGTATGGCGGCCGACGTGGTCTTGTGGGAAGATTGCCCGACATTGACCGCTGCCGCGACTTGGGTCAATGGTCGGAAGGTATTCTGAGCTGTCATCAGCTCTTTCGATAGAGAAATTTTTACCACGAAGGGCACGAAGAACACGAAGAGAAAAACGGAGAAGAGCGCCAAGTATGCTTGCGGTGGACGGATAATATCGGCACTGTTGGGCACTCCTGCGGAGTAGCGGCCTCTTCGAAAACACTTCTATAAGCGCTCTTCCCCTCTTCGTGCTCTTCGTGTCCTTCGTGGTAAAAACAGGTTTAGTAATAAACAAGAGAGGGACGTTATGTCCGAGTTTGAATTCAGTGCGGCCGAATGTGTGCCGTTCCGCGACAAAGAAGCGGTGGCCCGTGTGCGGGCGATTACGCGGGAAGACATTACGAAACACAGTAATCCGGACCTGAATATCCAGGTTATTCCCGATGCGGAGTTGCAGCTCAAGTGGTTGCTTCATATCTATGCCCAGATTAAGCAGGCGAAAGATGAAAATCGCACCTGCGTGTTGATTACGCCCCAGCCCTGGCCGGGTTACAAGTGGGTGGCGGACATGATCAACATCAACCGCCTCGACTGCAGCCATCTCCATACCTTTAATATGGATGAGTATGCCGACGAGAACGGGAACACGCCGCCGGACACGTGGAAGTATGGCTTCATGTATTCCATGATGAAGCATTTCTACGCCAACATCGACCCGGAACTGCGCCCGCCGGTGGAGCAGTTGAAGGGACCGACGACGGCCAACATCAACGACTATGGCAAGATGCTCGCCGATATGGGCGGTGCGGACTATTGCTACAGCGGTCCGGGCTGGACGGGGCACCTCGCCTTTGTGGAGCCCGACTGCCCCGAGTTTGATGCCCCATTGGAAGAATGGAAGGAGATGGGGCCGCGGATTTGTACGCTGAGTCCTTTCACCATCGCGCAGAACTCGCTCCACGGCAGTTTTGGATTCAGCGGCGACCTCACGGCCGTACCGCCAAAGGCCGCGACCATCGGGCCGGCGGAAGTGATTGGTGCGAAAAATCGTATCGACATGCACGGCATCACGGTGGATGGATCGGGTGCTTCCTGGCAGCGTACCATGTCACGGCTGTGTTTGCATGGTCCCGTGACGCCGAAATTGCCCACGTCGATTCACCAGTTGTTGAAGACGGACGTGTGGATTACCGAGAGCATTGCCGAAACGATTGAGCCCCGCTGGGACAAGGGGTACTAGACGCGTAGGTTGTAATTGATCCCGTTCTTGGTAACGGTTATGGACCGGACTTTCAGCCCTGAATTGTAGAAAGATCCATTTTCCTGGGGCTTCGCCCCAGGCTGGTATGTCGCGCGCCTTTGGCGCTATGGAGGTGGACTTGGTGGCATTGCGGATGATTCTTTCAGGGCCAACGGCCCGATAGGATATCAGCATGGGGCAACGCCCCATGTTTTCGGACAAATTAATTCATTAAGGGCTGAAAGTCCGCACGATGTTTCCTGCGCGGGCAGACCGAAATGATGGGTTGATACGGATTTTCGGTGGCAAGTCCTTTGATCACGGTGCATTAAAGCGCGACGGAAGATGCGGGTGGAACCCACCGGGTTCCCACCGCACAGGAATGCAGGACAGGCGTCTAGTCTGGCTAGACAGCCGGGATGGCTGTCCCACAATGATGAAAACACTGCTATACAGCGAGAGAGCTTACAAGGAGTCACAATCATGACAACATCATCTATCGAATGGGCCAACGCCCAGACCGCGAATCTTCCCAATATGGTGGTGCCCGCGCCGGGCCCCAAATCCAACGACTACCACACGCGCTGCTCGAAATATTTCAAGGGCCTGAGCGGACAGGTGAAGCTCTTCCCCGTGACCTTTGAATCGGGCGAAGGCTGCATGCTTCGTGACGTGGACGGCAACGAGTACATCGACTTTTCTTCCGGCATCTATGTGACCACGCTGGGTCACTGTCACCCGAAGATCAGCGAGGAAATCGCTAAGCACGCCAAGAATCTAATGAACGCCCACGACTTCACCACGCCGATTAAGACCCAGTTGGTGGAGAAGCTCGCCGAGATCCTTCCCGGTGACTTGAATGGCTTTCAGTTCTACGATTCCGGCACCACGGCGGTTGAAGCGGGTATCCGCGTGCTCCGCGCGGCGACTGGAAAAAACGAGACCCTGTCCTGTTTCTACGACTACCATGGTAAAACCTATGGGGCCGTTTCCCACGGGCACATTCGCTCGGCGGTCTATGGCGCGGTGCGTGCGCCGGGCGCTCACATGCTGCCCCGCCCCGATATGTATCGTCCCATGTGGACCAAAGAAGACGGCAGCATCGACACGGATGCCTATATCAGTTTCTACCGCGAATACATCGACAAAGGCACGGTCCATGATGTGTCTGGTTTTATCCTCGAACCCATTCAGGGCTGGGGTGGCACGATTATGCCCCCCGACGATTTCTTCCCCAAGGTGCGGAAGCTTTGTGATGAACTCGGTATCTTGCTGATGGCCGACGAAGTGCTCACGAGTTGGGGCCGGACCGGTAAGTGGCTGTGCATGGAGCACTACGACACGTTGCCAGACGTGGTCACCATCGGCAAGGGCTTTGGTAACGGATTCCCCGTAACCTGTGTGGCCGTACGCGAGCCCTACAAAGAAGCCTTCGAAGCCATTTCGGCTTCCAGCAGTTACGGTGGCAATCCCATGGCCTGTGCTGCGGCCCTCGCTTCCACGGAAGTTATCGAAGAAGAGCAGCTCAACGAGCACGCCGAACACCTGGGCAACATCGCCCAGGAGCGCATGGAAAAAATGAAGGCCGAGCATTCGATTATTGGTGATGTGCGCGCCAAGGGCTGCCTCATGGGTATTGAGCTCGTGACGGACCGCGACACCAAGAACCCCTGCAACAAGGCCGGTGAGATGGTCTATCAGAAGGCCTTCGCCAAGGGCCTGGCCTGGATTCCCGCCGGCCACATCCTGCGGATGAGCCCCCCCATCGTGATGAATGAAGAAACGCTGCTTAGGGGCCTCGACATGATCGACGAAGCCATCGGTGAAACCCAGAAGGAACTCATGGGATGAGTGAGAAAGTCTACGGCGTTGGTGTAGTGGGCTATGGCTTTATGGGTAAAACCCATACCTTTGGCTACCACACCATTCCCTTCTTCTACAGCGAGTTGCCCATTAAGTTTGCCCTGAAAGGCGTGTGCGTCCGTCGTCCGGAAACCCTCGACGCGGCCGTGGCCGAAGGCAAGTTTGAGTTTGGTACCACGAACTTTCAGGACCTGCTCGACCGGGACGATATCGACATCATCCACGTGTGCACGCCCAACAACCTCCACCGTGACCAGGTGGTGGCGGCGGCGGAAGCGGGCAAGCACATTTACTGTGACAAGCCCCTGGGCAGCAGCTATGCCGAGTGTCAGGATATGGTGGCCGCGCTGGTAAACAGTTCGCCCGATATCGTGACCCAGGTGGCGCTCCAGTATCGCTTCTACCCCTGTACGCTCAAGGCCAAGCAGCTTATGGACGAAGATTTCCTGGGCAAGGTCTACAGCTTCCGGGCGAGTTACCTTCACGCCAGTTCTGCAGACCCCAACAAGCCGCTGAAGTGGAAGTTGGACAAGGAAAAAGGTGGGGGTGGTGTGCTTTATGACTTGGGCAGTCACGTACTCGACTTGATTAATTATCTCCTGGGTAAGCCCGCCAAAATATTTTGCGAGACCCACACGGCAGTAGCCCAGCGCAAGCACCCGGAAACGGGCGAAATGACCAAGGTGGAGACCGACGATCTGGCGCTTATGCTGGTGCGGACCGCCTGCGGTGCGTTGGGTAGTGTGGAAGCGACCAAGATTGCGACGGGTACCAACGACGAATTGCGGGTAGAGATTCATGGGGAAAAGGGCGCGATTCGCTTTAACCTCATGGACCCGAACTGGCTGGAAGTTTTTGATGCCCGCGACAAGGGCGGTGACTTTGGTGGTGATCGTGGCTTCAAGAAAATCGAGACCGTGAGTCGCTACGCCGCACCGGGCGGGTTGTTCCCGGCACCGGCCTGCAATATTGGCTGGCTTCGTTCCCATGTGGCGTGTCTGCACAATTTCCTGTCGGCCGTGGGTGGTAAGGAAGAAGCCCATCTGACGATACCGGGTGCGGCCGAATTGCAGCGCCAGCTCGACGCGGCGTATACCTCCGCCGAGACTGGGGAATGGCAGGATCTGTAGGAGGCCGGAGTGCGGACTTTCTTGTCCGCAGCAAAGGTCACTGTGCACCTCAACGGGCCCTTGAAGTGTTTTCGTGTGCTCTGTGGCGGG
>JAUIMA010000280.1 GCA_030432675.1 Candidatus Hydrogenedentota bacterium
GGTAAGTGCGAAGACGATCTCCTCGCCCTGCTGAAGGGTTGCCACATAGCGATCCACCTCCCCTTTGGCACGAAGCTTTCCTTGCACCACCGTCGGACGCGTGTCCAGTCGGTGGGCGTCCGAGTCCGAAGCTTCTGGCACGTCCGCCCGCGACAGAACCGTGAACATACGGGGTTCGGCCAGACCGTAGGGCGTTTCAATATAGAGCCACTGCCCCCCCGGCGGGGTCTCCTCGGGAATGGTCACCTTCAGTGTCAGCGCGTGAGGTACGGCATTGTCGTAGATTTGAAGACCGGTGCTTTCGGTATTGAAGGCGAAGTCTGGTCGCTCTTTCGCTTCGTTCTGGATAATTTCCACGGAAAGGTTTGAGGTAAAGTAGGCCGTGGCATCGGCGAGGTTTTTTCCCTGGAGCTTCATCTCCACCTGCCCACCACGGACCACACGCCCCGGATTCAGGCTGTTAATGGTCGGCGGAACCGTGCCGTCGATGTAGACCGTATCCACACTGACCCGGCCGGCCTGCTCAATGTTTTTTTCGGTCATGGGCGCCGTCGCCACTACAACGGGCCCCTCGGTGCTGCTGTAGGTTTTCTGTCCATCCGCCGTCTGATACAGCGCGAGTGTCGTGTCGTAGCGGCCCGCCACCAGGTGCTCTCCCAACGGACTCAGCGCGAGGGCCATGAGCCAGTCAGACTGGGCTTCCAGGGTCTGGGTCGCCGTCATGGTGCGGGTATTCCAGACCTTTACGAGGGCGTCCTCACCAGACGAAAGCAACTGCGTGCCATCGGGTGTATAGGCCAGCAAAAGCACGGCCCCGTCGTGGGCGAAGGTGGAATGGGCCAACACCCCAGTGGAGGTGCTCGACTGGGTAAACTGTTTTGCCGATGCGGGCACGTCCCAGATATAAATGCGTTTGTCGGCCGAGCCTGCGGCAAGATAACGGCCATCGGGCGAGAAGGCCACCGCATGCACCGTCTTTTCGGCATCGGAAAAGGTAATCAACCGCTTCCCGGTGGCCACGTCCCATAGCTTCACCGTGCGGTCCCCTGCGCCGGTGGCAAGATATCTTCCGTCGGGTGAAAAGGCCAGGGTGTAGACCGCATCCACATGGTCCGTCAGGTCGTTGCGGAGCGTACCGTCGGCCACATTCCAGATCATGACGTGCTTGTCATAACTTGCCGTGGCGAGCAGCGTATCGTCTGGGCTGAAGGCCACGTCGAGCAGGTTATCCCGGTGGGCTTCAATACGGCGCACCAACTTCCCGCTCTTGGTATCCCACAGCAACACTTCCCCGTTTCGCCCGGGCTTGCCTCCTGCTGCGGCCAGGAGCGTACCGTCCCGATTAAAATCGAGGGCGCGCACCTGATCAGCGTGGCCAGGGAGCAAGATGGGCCCGTCCTCATCCAGGACTCCTTGCTGTGCACCGTAGAGCGCAACGGTCCGGAGCGCCCCACGGGCCACCCTATCCCCCCGGGGTGACCAGGCCAGGGCACTCACCGGAGACTCGGCCCATTGGGCGTTCAGTTCGGCGACCGGTGTGGCTGGTGTTTCCGGGGCGCTTTCCGAGCCACCCGGTGCACCGGCGAGAATCCACTGCTTGATAAGGGCGATCTCTTCCGGCGGCAATTGCTTAAACTTTTCCTGGGGCGGCATGAAGGGCTCGGCGGTCCATTCAATCATGGCGACGAGGGGGCTGGACTCCAGATTGCCCGGGGTAATGGCCGCACCATTCTCCCCACCTTCCATCAGCAGGGCGTAGCTTGTCATATCAAACTTTCCCTTAGGCTTCTTGGGGCCGTCGGGAAAGTGGCAGGGCGCACAACGCTGCTGGAAGAGGGGTGCCATATCCTTTTCGAAGGTCAGCACCGTTTCGGCACCGCCCGAGGGCGCGAAGAACCCACCCACAAGTAAGGACAGTGCGGTCAACAGGAATGTACGGGTCGGATCGTTCAACTTCGATTTCATACGCTCTCACTACCTTTGCAGACCACGCGCTGGCTTTAGCCGCCCTCGCCCCAGGGCCACGCGGTGTCCCTATCAGTGGTTGTACAGAAACTCTTTGCTTGTCAACAGGGCCCAGGCAATGTCCTCCAGGGCACCCCGGCGCTCCTCCGCGGAGACATCCGCCAGGGCCGAGACGCACGCCTCTTGCTCCGACGGGGTGGGGGCGCGACCGAAAGCGCGCCAGAAGATTGCCTCCACCGCCACGTCATCGTCAACCGACTCCTTCACATAGGCGGACAAGAAAGAGGCCTCGTCCCGCAATTTGCTGTTCAAGGTATCGCCGTTGGCCAGGTGCAGCGTTTGGGCGATACTCGCATCCTCTGTCCGCTCGCAACTACAGGTCTGGCGCCGCTCCGGGCGTCCAAAGGCATCCAGAAAGTAGGAGGCCACGAGGGAGTCGCGCAGTTGGAGCGCGCGGTAGCCCGACGGATAACCGGAAAATTCTGTCGGTACGCCGGTGACTTGCGCGTAGGTATCCAACAACACTTCCGCCGCCAATCGACGGGCAATATACTGGGAGTAGTTGATACGGTCTGGCGCTGCCCCGTCTGCCGCCTGGGCCGCCCGCTGATAGGCCGCAGAGGTCATGATGGAACGCATCAGCCCTTTCAGGTTGTATCCCTGTTCCTGCAGGTCGAGGCAAAGGGCCTCCATCAGGGGTTCGTTGGTCGCGGGGTTGGTCAGCCGCAAATCGTCTACGGGCTCCACCAGACCCCGTCCCATGAAATTCTTCCACACCCGATTGACGATTGCCCGGGTGAAATAGGGATTCTCCGGCGCCGTTAACCACGTCGCCAGGGCGAAGCGCCGGTCCTTACCGGGCTCATCCACCACCACCTCTCCGTCGAGGGGCTGGGGGGCCTTCGGCTTGCCGCGCAGGGGATGGAGCACATCGCCGAAACTGGCAGCCACCACGTCGTTACCACCCGACTTACCGTTCTTCACCCGCACCCGGGAAAAGAGGTTGGCGAAGCCGTAGTATTGGTCCTGGGTCCACTTTTCCAGGGGATGGTTGTGACACCGTGCACAGGTAATCGACATGCCCAGAAAGGCCTGCGAGGTGGTCTCCGTCAGGTCGGGTATCTCCCGGTGCAACACAAAGTAATTGGCGGCACCGTTTTCCTGGGTGTTCCCGGTGGCGGTGACAATATCCCGCACAAAGGCATCCCAGGGACGATTCTCTTCCACCGCCTCACGCACAAATCGATAGAAGGCGTTCAGCTCTTTGGAGTCCTTCAGGTTCTTGGAGGATATGAGGAGCAGGTCTGACCACTGATAGGTCCAGTAGTCGATAAACTCCGGACGGCCCAGGATAGTGTCGATTAGAGTGACGCGTTTGTTGGCAGCGCCGTCTTCCACAAAGGCCTGCACTTCTGTGGGCGTGGGCAAGATGCCCAGGGTGTCGATATAGGCACGACGGATAAAGGTGGTATCGTCACACAAGGCGGCTGGCGCGATATTCAGCTGGGCCAGCTTGGCATGTATCCGCTCGTCGATATAATTGTGATTGGCCGCGATCTGATAGACCTCGGGCGCCACCGCTTCCGCCCGGGGCACGTTGATTTCCGTGAGGGCCACCTTGCTCGCATACCACGCGGTGATGGCGGCGGACCCCGCCTTCTGCACCGTGACGGTCCCCCCTTCGTCGACAACGGCCACTGTATCTTCGCTCGTATCGAATTTCACCCACCGGGTCACGTCGCGCACCGTGCCGTCGCCGTAGTGGGCCTGTACCAGCAGGGGCTGGGTAACCCCCGGCTGTAATTCCATGGCCGCCGGCACGATCTCTAACCGTTCAAAGGCCGTATCCGACGTGACCGGTCCCGGTGCGCCCTGGCTGATCCAGTCGAAGAGAATGCGGTAGTCGAGGGAATCGGCTTCGAAACGCTGTCCCCCCTCGTGGGGCACATCGCCCAGCGGTTTGAGGAGAAAGAGACTATCGGCAGGGTTCACCGTAGAGATGCGACGGCCCTTGGCCTGACGGGTCAATACCTCGTGGTCGCGAAAGTGGTCATAGCCCCGCAGAGAAAGATTGAATCCGTTCTTACCCGACGCGGCTCCGTGGCAGGGTCCCGTGCTGCACCCGGTCTTGTAGAGGACCGGCTGCACATCGTTCACAAAACTCCGCACGGGGGGTGCACCCGCGCCCGTCACCGCTACCCTTCGCCTTATGGCCCGGTCCCCGACGGTTGCCGTGATAGTGACTTCGCCGTCAGCGTGGGCAGTGAGCTTACCCCCCTCATCTACCGTAACAATGGCCCCATCGGAACTGGCCCACTGGATCGCCTCGGTCACTGGACCGGTCCAGTGGCCACCATCCCCCACACCCAACAGCAATTGGTGCTCTTGGCCTTGCTGGCGCAATTCGAGTGTCTCGGGCAGCAGCAGGAGTTCTCCTGCAGCAACCACGCCCGCCAGCATCACAAAGAGGGATAAGGATACCCAACGCATACTTCCAATCATGACCGTGCTCTCTCTAACCGTTCGCTCCCGCGTTGTAGAACGAAGGAGATACGTCCAACCACACTCACCCCCTGATTAAAAAAGCTCCAACACCGGCTCGGTGCCGTAGTCCACCACCGGGACCGGTCGGGCACCCGGCGAGGGCAGCTCCGTCTCCAGGTCAATGCCGATGCCATGGTATACGGTGGCGATTAACTCGGCCGGTGTGACGGGCCGGTCCACCGGATAGGCACCGATGGCATCCGTGGCGCCGATGACCCGTCCCCCCTGAATGCCACCCCCCGCCATGAGGGTCGACCACGCCTGGGGCCAGTGATCCCGGCCGCCCGCCGGATTGATCTTCGGCGTACGGCCAAATTCGCCCATGGCAACCACCATGGTATCTTCCAATAGCCCGCTGCCCTGTAACTCATCCAATAACGAGGCATAGGCCTTATCAAACATGGGTCCCACAAGATCTTCGTAGCACTCCAATGGACTGAAGGGCGCGGAGCCGTGGATATCCCAGGTAATTTCATTAAATACGGTCTCAAACATATTAACGGTGACAAAACGTACGCCCCGTTCGACGAGCCGTCGCGCCAGCAGGCAACTCTGCCCGAATTTGTTCCGTCCGTATTTGTCCCGGGTCTCTTCCGACTCCTGATTGATGTCGAAGGCTTCCCGGGCCGTCTCGGAAGACATAAGCGAATAGGCTTGCTGAAAGCTCTCGTCCAGCAGGCGCGCATCGGGGTTCTCGTCCAGTTGCTTCACCGATTGGTCCACCATGGCACGGAGAGACTGGCGGCGCTGGAGGCGCATGGCGGAAATGTATTCCGGTGGCAGTAAGTCGGGCACTTCGAAATCCGGCAGGCTGGGGTCCGCATTCAACACGAGGGGATCAAAGGTCTTGCCCAGGAAACCCGCAGTCTGGCCATGGGGCATGTTGCCCCCCGTTGGGCCAATGGGTCGGGGCATGAGCACGTGGGCGGGCATCCCGTTCTTTTCACCCATTACATAACTCGCCACACACCCGGCATGGGGCTGTTCCAGTCCATTGAGGAACTGACGGCCCGTCTGCATCATCTGGTGGCCGATATCATGGACACCCGTTCCTGAATGGTACATGCTCCGAATAATCGAGAACTTGTCTGCATGCCGCGCCGTTCGGGGAAAGATTTCCGATATCTGGATGTCGGGGCTGTTCGTTCGAATGGGGCGATAGGGCCCCCGAATCTCAGCGGGGGCATCGGGCTTCATGTCGAAGGTATCCAGTTGGCTGGGTCCGCCTACCATGAAGAGGAAGATGCAATTCTTCTCTTTTTTCTCGTTCACCGCGCCGTAAGCCTTGGCCTGCAGATAGCCCGGCAGGGTCAAGCCCAGATAGGACAGGGCTCCGGCATGGAGGAAATCCCGCCGCGACATGCCGTCGCAAAAATGAACCTTCTTCTCCGCATCGACCCGATACATAGCGTACTCCTCTTGCAACGCACTACCTGACCAATGATTGTTGCAAATTACTGTCCGGAAGACAAATGCTAATTTCCGACCGCAACGAAACTTGGTCCACGGGATACGCTTCCGCTACAGTGATGCCGTGGGCATCGCGGGGATGCAACCAGCGGGACCAATGGCTTCAACGGATGTGAGGGAGAAATGTAATCATGGACAAAGATAGCGTCAAGTGGTTGGTGGCCGGGTGCGCGGGGGCGCTCTTTTGTATGTCCCTTCTCGGTGTGGGTAGCGTCTTGTTGTTTCGCTATGGGATGGAGGAACTCGCCAACCTGGAAGATTATGCGGACGAAGGCGACCCGAGCTATGGGCCTGATGTCTGGAAGGAAAAGGCGGCGGAGCATCTGGAGGAAGCGGCGGAGAAGCAGGCCGCCCTAGAGGCTACCGGTCTTGCCGAGCGCTACACCACCATCTATGTGCAGGATGAGACACGTAACCACCTTTAC
Organism: Candidatus Hydrogenedentota bacterium; assembly: GCA_030432675.1. Classification (GTDB taxonomy): domain Bacteria; phylum Hydrogenedentota; class Hydrogenedentia; order Hydrogenedentales; family JAEUWI01; genus JAEUWI01. The sequence continues at coordinate 6,405 of JAUIMA010000280.1, forward strand.
TACGATCAGGATTTCCCTGCCGTCGAAGCCCGCCTGACAGCGCAATTCGCGGAAGCCAGCACCCCACTGGCCAAGTTTCGCTACAGCCAGCATATCCGGTCCCTCGGGAATTTCGGCTATGGGGACGACCCGGAAGCACTGTGGGCCATTCTCGACGCGTGGGTCGAACATTCGCCGGAATCCCACCTCCCGTACCTCGTCCGTGGCGTCTTTGCCATTGACTATGCCTGGTACTATCGCGGGAACACCCTCGCGCACCGGGTGACCGACCGAGGCTGGGAGGGCTTTCGCCGCTATCTGGATCAGGCGCAGCAGGATCTGGAACATTCACTGGCATTGAAGCCCGAAGACATTGAGGCCGCTGCCGCCATGATGACCGTCGCCTCCGCAGCCGGTCTCGGCGATGATGTCATGGAGTCCTACTTTCAAAAGACGATGGCGGTCAATCCCCTCCACCGGAATGCCTACATGACCAAACTCAATTTCGCCCAGCCTAAGTGGGGTGGCAGTTGGGAAGCGGTGGAAGCGGTCATTGCCGAAGCCGAGAGTAAGTATGCCGAATTCCCGCTTATGATCAAGGTCAAGCGCTATGGCGAGTGGTATATGGCCTCCCGTGGAAAACGCTATGAAGGCACGTGGAACTCGGATGCCACCAAGTGGATGATGTATGAGTCCTTCAAGGCGCAGGTCGCCCTGAACCCGGAAGATCTCTTTATTCAGGCGGACCTGGCTTCCTTCTCCGCCGACTTGCTCCGTTTTGACGAAGCGGCCGCCGCTATGGACGCCATTGGCGATCGCTTCCCCCAAGGCTGCCGTTTTGGTGAACTCCAGAATTTCCACAAATGGCGGGCCCTTATTTATGCCGAACACGCCAACGAGTTCAACGTACGAGACACGCCCGATGCCGAGATCTATTTCGAAAAGGCCCTTGCCATTATGCCGGAGCAAACGGTGGTGGCGGGACTCTACCTGGGGCACCTCGCCCGCAGAAAGGACGACGCCAAAACGCAGGCCTTTGGCGAAGCCCTCCAAGACCCTTATCTCGCCACAGAAGACTGGGCGTCGCCCCCGAACTACACCATCATGGAGGCCATGGCCAAGGCCGGTCGCTCCGATGACTATGGCATCCAAAAGACAGACCAGGAACCCCAGCTCCTGGAGGAAGCCCTGGCCCTCGCGCCGGATAACCCCTATGTGCTCCTGATCAATGCGGAGTATTGCATCACCCACGACCTGTTCGACGAAGCCCGTCCCCACTTGGAAAAGGCCCGTGAAGTAGCCCCGGAATACCTACCCGCTCTTCATATTATGGGCTGGCTGAATTTTCATCAGGAACGGTGGGATGAGGGCATCGCCGCTGCCGAGGCCTTCCTCGCCGCTACGCCCCGCAATGCTTTGGATGCCCAATACCTGGAAACGTACGCGGACGATGCCCGGGAAATCGTGGAGCTCTGTGAGAAGAAGCGGTAGGTATGGTGGGCGATAGCGCACGGAGGGTCCGCCAGTGCAACACCCGTCGCTGTCGTCCCCTGCCACAATTTGACACTTCACCACCAGTTTGGAATAATCGTAGGTTGAGGTGTTTTAACGATGAAAACGACGTATTCTTCTATCGTGGCAGGTGTGAGTGTGGTACTTTCTGCGGGATTCCTGTCTCCCGCCCTGGCTGAAGAGCCCATCCAGTTCAATCGGGATGTACGGCCCATTCTTTCCGATAAGTGCTTTGCCT
>JAUIMA010000281.1 GCA_030432675.1 Candidatus Hydrogenedentota bacterium
ACCATGAAGTGATGCGTTCCGTATTCGATGGGATTACCGAGCAGGAACTTGCGCGGGCCATGGTGCTCGCCGTGCGGAGCCACATCGAGCGGGACCCTGCCTATGACGTGGTAACGTGTCGCCTGTTGCTCGACGTGATCTATCAGGAGGCCTTTGGTGCGGTGGTGTCGGAAGGGCAGTTCGACGGGAAGTATCGCGAACACTTTGAGCACTACCTTATCGACGGCATCAACGGGGCGAACCTTTCCCCGAGCTTGCGTAGTTTTGATTTGAGCGCGATCATCGCCGCCCTGAAACCGGAGCGCGATGAAGCCTTCCAATACCTGGGGCTTCAGACCTTATATGACCGCTATCTGCTGCACGTGGATGGCCGACGCATTGAGACGCCCCAGTATTTCTGGATGCGGGTGGCCATGGGCCTGGCGAGCGAAGAGCCGGAAGGGCGGGAGCAGCGGGCGATTGAATTTTACAACGTGCTCTCGACCCATCGCTTTTGTTCCGCCACGCCCACGCTGTTCAATTCGGCGACCCTCCACCCCCAACTCAGCTCGTGCTATTTGACGACGGTGAGTGATGACCTCGAGCATATCTTCAAGTGTGTGGGGGACAACGCCCGGCTTTCGAAGTGGGCGGGTGGTCTCGGAAACGACTGGACCAATGTGCGGGCGACGAATGCCCACATCCAGGGCACGAACGGCAAGAGTCAGGGTATTGTGCCCTTCCTCAAGGTGGTGAACGACACGGCGGTGGCGGTGAATCAGGGGGGCAAGCGCAAGGGCGCGGTTTGCTCCTACCTCGAAACCTGGCACCTGGACGTGGAAGAGTTTCTCGACCTCCGGAAGAACACGGGGGATGACCGGCGTCGTACCCATGACATGCACACGGCCAACTGGATTCCTGACCTCTTTATGCGGCGGGTACAGGAAGGAGGCCAGTGGACCCTCTTCAATCCGAGCGACACGCCCGACCTCCACGATCTTTACGGCAAGGCCTTCGTCACGCGCTATGAACACTATGAGCGAAAAGCCGACGCGGGGGAACTGAAGCTTTTCCGTCGCCTGCCGGCCATCGACCTCTGGCGCAAGATGTTGACCCGTCTTTTTGAAACGGGCCACCCGTGGATTACCTGGAAAGATCCCTCCAACATCCGGTCGACCCAGGACCACCGGGGCACCATTCACAGCAGCAACCTGTGCACGGAAATCCTCTTGAACACTTCGCGAGAGGAGACGGCGGTCTGTAACCTGGGCTCTATCAATCTCAAGGCCCACATCCGCGATGGTGTGATCGATGAAGCCCTCGTGGCCGATACGGTGAGCACGGCCATGCGGATGCTCGACAATGTGATCGACATCAACTACTACCCGACGCCGGAAGCACAGACGGCCAACGCGCGGCACCGTCCCGTGGGCCTGGGCATGATGGGATTTCAGGATGCCCTGATCGCCTGTGGCATCAGCTATGAGAGTGAGGCGGCAGTCGCTTTCGCCGATACGAGCATGGAGCTCGTTGCCTACCACGCGATCCTGGCTTCCACGGCCCTGGCGGAGGAGCGGGGGAAATACAGCAGCTATGAGGGGTCCAAATGGGACCGGGGGCTCTTGCCGCTCGACACCATCGCCCTGTTGGAAAAAGAGCGGGGCGAAGGCATCGTCGTGGACCAGGGGGCGTCGCGGGATTGGCAACCGGTGCGGGAAGCCATTGCCCGACACGGTATGCGCAACAGCAACTGTCTCGCCATCGCGCCCACGGCCACCATCAGCGCGATTGTGGGCGTCAGCCAATCCATTGAGCCCACGTACAAGCACCTCTATGTGAAGAGTAATTTGTCGGGTGAATTTACCCAGGTGAATCATGCCCTCGTGACGGTGTTGAAGGAGGAGGGGCTCTGGGACCGGGATATGTTGGAGGCCCTGAAATATTACGATGGTTGCCTGGGCGAGGTGGTGCGCATTCCAGAGCCCATACGGCGTCGCTTCAAGACCGCCTTTGAAATTGATTCCCACTGGCTGATTACCTGCGCGGCCCGTCGGCAGAAGTGGCTCGACATGGGACAGTCGTTGAACCTCTACATGGAAGCGCCGAGTGGCAAGAAGCTGAATGACATGTACTTCGCCGCGTGGCAGGCCGGACTGAAGACCACCTACTATCTGCGCACCCTGGCGGCCACCCAGGTGGAGAAGTCCACGGTGGACGTGAACAAGTTTGGCATTCAGCCACGGTGGATGAAGCACAAGAGCGCGTCGGATGACATTGCCGTGTCGCGCGGTGCCGTGGCCTGCGACATCAACGACCCCGACTGCGAAGCATGTCAGTGAAGTGGACAGTGGACAGTTGATAGTTGACAGCGAAACGCAACTCGCCTCCGTCATTCCCGCGTGCGCGGGAATGACGATTAGTCCCACAAAGCAAACCCACAACTCTCAGGAGCTTACCCATGAACCCCAGCGAACTATCAACTGTCAACCATCCACTGTCAACTGCTGAAGGGCGTTTTGCGGCCAAAGACAAGCGCCTCGTGAATTGCGAAGAGGTGGATGTAAACCAACTCATGCCCCTGAAGTATCATTGGGCGTGGGAGCACTATCTCAATGGCTGCGCCAATCATTGGATGCCCACGGAAGTGGCCATGCACAAGGATATCGAGCAGTGGCGTTCGAATGTGCTGACCGACGACGAACGGCGGGTCATCATGCGGAATCTCGGCTTCTTCGCTACGGCCGAAAGCCTGGTGGGCAACAACCTGGTGCTGGCGATTTTCCGCCACGTAACCAACGCCGAGTGCCGCCAGTATCTCCTGCGCCAGGCCTTTGAGGAGGCGGTCCACTCCCATACCTTCCTCTACATCGTGGAGAGTCTGGGGCTTGATGAGGGCGAAGTCTTTAACATGTACCACGAGGTGCCGGCCATTGCTGCGAAGGATCGGCTCGAGATGGAGCTGACGGCGGAGATACTTTCCGGCGACTTCGACGCCCGCACGCCAGAGGGGGTGCAGACCTTTCTGAAGAATCTCATCGGCTACTATCTCATCATGGAAGGCATCTTCTTCTATACCGGGTTTGTCATGGTGCTGAGCTTTCACCGCCGTAATATCATGACGGGTATTGGCGAGCAGTTTCAGTACATCCTCCGGGATGAATCCATCCATCTCAATTTTGGCATCGATCTCATTAACGGCATCAAGGCGGAAAACCCCGACGTGTGGACGGCCGACTTTCAGGCCATGATTATCACACGGGTGAAGGAAGCGGTGGAACTGGAAATTGACTACGCCAATGACTGCCTTCCCAACGGCATCCTGGGGTTAAACCGGGAATCCTTCCGGAGCTATGTGGAGCACATCGCCGACCGGCGCCTGGAGCGCATCGGACTGCCGACCCAATATGGATCGACGAACCCCTTTCCCTGGATGAGCGAGACGGTGGACCTGGCGAAGGAGAAAAACTTCTTTGAGACCCGGGTTACGGAATACCAGAGCGGCACGACCCTGAGCTGGGATTGAAGGGTGAAGTTTGAAGTTTGAAGGGTGAAGTTTGAAGGGTGAAGGGTGAAGGGTGGAGGGTGAAGGGTGAAGGGTGAAGGGTGAAGGGTGAAGGGTGAAGGGTGAAGGGTGGAGGGTGGAGGGTGGATGCTCCGGACTCTATTGCGATTTATGTGAAAGGCTATGGCGCAGGAGGCATGATTGGGTGCGTTTAGAGAAGATTGGCATGCCTTGGCAAAGATGGTACAATGCGATTGTACTTTGTCTGGAGGGAATCGCATGCCCACGTTTGAGTATCATGCCATTCGGGCGGAAGGTGATGAAGAAAAGTCTTTCGTCGGTGGCGTGGTGATAGCCAAAGATCGTCATGATGCCAAGGCGAAACTGCGTGAACAGGGTCTGAAAGCGACCATGTTGAAGCAGGCCCGTGGCGTGATGGCGGTTATCAAATGGTTGGACGCCGATATTCGATAGGTGTCGGGCGGGTGCACGCTCCTTGGGGCGGCGGGCGTGGCACCGAGTGGGATTCAGACGGAGCAACTCGGGCGCACGACGTGCACTACCTTTGGGAAAATCGGACCCTATCCGCGTATGAAAATAGTTGTAGTTATACCCGTTTGTAATGAGCAGCATACGCTGGAAACCCTCACCGAAGGCATCGTCGCCCAACTTTCTGAGCAGGATTACCGCATCTTGTTTGTGGACGACGGCAGCACGGACACCTCCTATCGGACCCTGCTTGCGCTGCGGAAGACCAACGACCGGATAGATGTCATCAAGTTTGCCGAGAACAGCGGCAAGACCCGGGCGCTCCATGTGGCGTTCTCCCGGATTGATGCCGATGTGGTCGTGACGATGGATGCGGATCTCCAGGATGACCCCAAAGAGCTGCCGCGCTTGCTGGCGGCGTTGGATGAGGGGCTGGACCTGGTGTGTGGCTGGAAAGAGAAACGCCATGACCCCCTCCACAAGACCTTGCCCTCGAAATTCTATAACGGACTCATCACCCGCCTGTTTGGCATCGATATCCACGATGTGAACACGGGCTTCAAGGCCATGCGGGGCGAGGTAGCCCGTTCGCTGACCTTGTATGCCGACTTTCACCGCCTGCTTCCCGTCATGGCGGCCCAGGGGGGCTACCGCGTGGGTGAGATTCCCGTGGAGCATCACCCCCGTCGCTTCGGTAAGTCGAAGTATGGATTCTCCCGCTTTTATGAGGGCGTACGGGATGCGGGGCGTCTCTGGTTTGGTGCCCGGTCCGAACGCTTTGCCTGGATTTCCGTGGCCCGGTTTCGGATTGGTCTCGGCGTAGGCTTGCTCCTCTTGATGTTGGGAACCCTCCTTTCGTGGGGTGGGGTGGATGGGATGGTGGGGGGGACCCTGATTGTGGCAGGCTTCTTACTGGCTTCCGTGAGTCTGACCCTGGCGGTGGTGGGTGCGTTGAGCCGCGCCGTGGGGAGCCTGGCCGAGGAAGAGGCCCAGTGGATTGGTATTGAAGAAGAGCACGTCGGGGCCTCGTGATGTCGTTTGGGTAAGGGCCGCAGGGCCTTGCAGGATGGGAGCATGGATTGAATCATGAATGTGGGTTCGTGGTATTGGAGAATCTGTTCCGTTATGGTGCTGCTTATGGGGCTGAATGGGTGCGCCCCAAAATCGGAGCCGGAGCCTGTCGTGCCTCCTGCACCGGAAGTGGTTGTGGAGGTCCCGCCCACCGGGCCTGAGCCTGTGGTGACGTCCACCCCGGAAGTGGAACCCGTGGCACCGCCACCGCTTACACCCGAGGAGCGATTGCGACTTGGCGCCGAGGTCTGGAATGCGTGGCGCACGGACGCAGGGGGGGCACCGCTCGCGTTGCGGGCCTTGGAATTTGCGGGGCTCTCGCTGGGGGCGGTTGATTTCTCCCAAATGACCCTCGCAGACTGTAATTTTGAGGGTGCCGAGCTCTCTGGCGCGGACTTTCGGGGAGCCACGTTGACGAATTGTCGTTTCGACGGTGCCCGGCTCGACGGGGCGCGGTTTGAAGGGGCTCGAGGGGAAGGTCTTGTTTTTGTGGGGGCCGATCTCTCGCAAAGCCACGTTGGATTTGCGGCCATCGCGGACGTCGATCTGAGCAATGCGACCGTTCATCAGATTGAAGGTTGGGAGAGTATTGCTTCCGTGTCGGGTCTGAACATTTACCGGGTCGTGAAGGCACCAGCCGCCTTTAAGGCCTGGGCATTGGAGAACGGGGCGGTGAAACGAGCGCCCCACGCAGGAGGTGGTGCCGGGTGACGGTTGAGGCATGATCTGGTCACCGTTGACCAATAAAGTCCTGTTTATCCAGAAAGTGCCGGGCACCTTCATTAACCTCAATGTATGCTAAACGGTACGGAATATATGGGTTACGGCAACTGTTTCTGGCTTGGCGTGAATCCTGCTCAGCCTCTTGTGGAATTTTAATTTTTGTACTATGATTGGAGTATAGGGGAGCTTTGTGTCGGGCTGCGCCAACCACCTCTCGGTGAATGCGCGCAAGGGCAGTTGATTCCCTCGACTGAGTGGAGATTGTGGGACGTATGAAGAACACGCGAGGGTGGCTTTTCGCTGCTGTAGTATGCCTTTTTGCGGGGGTGCTTTCACCAGCCGGGGCCGTCAGTATTGATGTGGATTTGAGTGGGGAATTCGTCCAGGATAATGACGTATTGACGGTGAACTTCAGCCTGGATTCGGACCGGCTGGTCACGTTTTTTACCTCTTCACACCTGGCCGTGGGCAATGGTATGGGTTTCGACACAGCCTTCTTCCTGTGGGATGCTGCGGGCAACTGGCTTGGCCTGTTTAATGATGACAGTTCCTTTGGCGGCAGTGCCTTGTCCAACGGTGTTTCTCATGGCTATGGTGAGTACGACGCCTATTTGAACGCCTTTCTTGGGGCCGGGGATTATATTCTGACCCTGGTGCAGACGGGGAATTTCCCCACCCCGACGAACCTTTCGGCGGGATTCGGCCAGGATGCTCAGCCCAACTACACGCGCGACGTGTTTGGTTGGGGGGCCAATGATTACTTCAATGGGGCCGTGGGCGTCGATCCGCGTACGGGCCACTATGACTTACATCTGGTGGGGGTGACGGATTATTCCGTCGAGGGTGCTTCGGTACCAATTCCAGAGCCGACATCCATGATGTTGATGCTTCTCGGGGGATCCCTCCTCGCCGTCCGGCGACGTTACACCAACTAATATATATAAACCATGCGGTTTCGCACGCGATTTTTTTGCACCTGTACACCAACCTGCTAATGGAGATATTGGGCAATGTTCACCAAACGTACGTTGACGTTTTCACTCGCGACGCTGATGGGCGTCGCGCTGTGTCCTTTTGGGGCCGTAGCCGACACGTTACATGCCACGGACGACACACACATCGATTTTAACAAGCCATTTGTTTCGGGGGGCGGAGTCGAGTACCTATCCGTCAACAGTACGCCGGGGAGTTCGGAGCGTTGGACCTTCGTCAAATTCGATTTGTCGACGGTGCCGGCCGGGGCCACGGTAGAGCGGGCGACATTGCGGGTTTGGCTGAACTCGGTGCTGGATGCCGGTAGCCTCGATTTTCACGTCATGGAAGATGCCTGGTCGGAAGATACCTTGTTTGGTGCGCCGAATCCGACGATAGCACCGGCTTTTGACACGGTTGCGGTGACGGCCCAGGACACGAAAACGACCGTTCTGGTGGATATCACGTCCATCGTGCAGGCGTGGTTGGATGGGAGCGCGCCCAATAATGGGTTGGCGGTTCTTCCCAGTCTGACCGATGACGTGAAGGTGGTCATCGATAGTAAGGAAAACGCCTCGACCGGTCGTGCGATGGAAATTGAAGTTTTCTTCGACGGTGAAGCGGGTCCCGAAGGACCCGTCGGTCCTGCTGGTCCCGAAGGCCCTGCGGGTCCGAAAGGTGATGCGGGTCCTGCCGGTCCCATGGGTCCTGCGGGCGCGGATGGCGCCGCTGGTGAAACTGGTCCCGCCGGTGAGACGGGCCCTGCTGGTCCCCAGGGTGATCCTGGTCCTGTAGGTCCTGAAGGTCCCGCGGGTACGGATGGTGCGACTGGCCCTGCTGGCGAAACCGGTCCTGCTGGTCCCCAGGGTGATCCTGGTCCTCAAGGTCCTGCCGGTAATGACGGTGCCGATGGTGCTCCGGGTGCGACTGGTCCCGCCGGTGAAACCGGCCCTGCTGGTCCCCAAGGTGATCCTGGTCCTGTAGGCCCGATGGGTCCTGCGGGTACGGATGGTGAAACGGGCCCTGCTGGCGAAACCGGCCCTGCTGGTCCCCAGGGTGATCCTGGTCCTCAAGGTCCTGCCGGTAATGACGGTGCCGATGGTGCTCCGGGTGCTACTGGCCCTGCTGGTGAAACGGGTCCTGCTGGTCCCCAAGGTGATCCTGGTCCTGTAGGTCCGATGGGTCCTGCGGGTACGGATGGTGAAACTGGCCCTGCGGGCGAAACCGGTCCTGCCGGTCCCCAGGGTGATCCTGGTCCCGAAGGTGCAGTTGGTCCGGTAGGCCCTGCTGGTGAAACGGGTCCTGCTGGTCCCCAAGGTGATCCTGGTCCTGTAGGTCCGATGGGTCCTGCGGGTACGGATGGTGAAACGGGCCCTGCGGGCGA
>JAUIMA010000282.1 GCA_030432675.1 Candidatus Hydrogenedentota bacterium
TCCCACGAGGACCTGCTGCTGGCGGCGTCGGTGGGCAACAGCGCCGGTCTGGCCCTCGAAAACGCTAAGATGCACACCGAAATCCTGGAGAAGCAGCGTATCGAGCAGGATCTGGCTACGGCGTGGACCATTCAGGAGGGCTTCCTGATTAAGGAGTGGCCCCAGAATGATCCCCGGCTGGATGTGTATGGAGAGACACGACCCGCCAAGACGGTCGGGGGTGATTTTTACGACTATGTCCATCCTCGCAAGGATATTGCGGGTATTCTGCTGGGCGATGTGAGCGGTAAGGGGGTGCCCGCGGCCCTCACGATGGCCCAGTTGCTGGCCCAGTTTCGGCTGTTGGTACGCGATCTGGAATCGCCCTGCGAGGTGGTGAAAGAGTTAAACCGTGGTCTGGTGAAACGCAGTCAACGGGGCATGTTCTGCACCTTGTGTTATCTCACGGTGGACCTCACCAATGGCCACGTGATTTGTGCCAATGCGGGTCATCATCCCGTGCTGCAGATTGGTAAGAACGGCGTATCGAATTTTGGCGATGCCACCGGGCCGCCAGCGGGTATTTTGCCCGAAGGTCCCTGGATGGAAACCCGCGCCATCATCAATCCGGGCGACAGCCTGCTGCTGTATACGGATGGTATCGTGGAAGCCCGCAGCATGACCACGTTGGTGGAAGGGGCAAGCCAGCAGGCGCCCAATGAGTATGAAGAAGAAGGTCTGGAGCGCTGCACACGTAACCTCTATGGTCAGAGCGCCCATGCCGTGATTGATGCCGTAAACCATGATGTGCAACGCTTTACCGCTCCGGCGGTGCCCCACGATGATTGCACGATGATCGCGATGAGGTACCATGGTAGCGAGTAAGGATATTGAAATTCAGTTTCGATCGACGCCCAAGCTCTTGTGCGATGTGCGCGCGGTAATCCGCAGCTACCTCACGAATCACGGCGTGGAGACCGACAAGGTCCAAGAAGTGGTTTTGGCGGTGGATGAGGCGTGCACCAACTCGATTCGGCATGCTTATTCCGGTCAGGATGATAAATTGGTGGAACTTTCGCTGGGTTCAGGGGATGGATGGATAGAGCTGGAGTTGCGTGATTCCGGTGTGCCCGCCCCTTATGATCGCATTAAGCGCAAAACGGACGAGGCCATTGCCGCAGCGGCGTTGACGCCGGGTGGCTTGGGAATGCACCTGATTTACAGTGTGTTCGATGATGTTACCTTCACACCGGGTGAGACCCAGGGCAACACCATTCTCATGCGTTTACGAAGTGCCTGACGGGTAACATGAAACAGACAGTTTATACGGAGTGAAGACAAACGAACCCGGTATGGGCGGGAATTTGGGGCGTCCTGACCGGTAGCAACCATAAATTTAAAGGGTAGATAGCATGGCGCTGGAATTATCTCAGGTGGAGCAGGGCAATCACTGCATCGTAATGGCCAAGGGCGAAATTGATTTGTATTCGTCGCCCCAGTTGCGCGATGCGATTCTCAAGGCCTGCAAGGCGGGCAAAGACAAGGTAGGCGTCAACCTGAGTGAGGTGGCCTATATGGACTCCTCGGGTGTGGCGACCCTGGTGGAAGGGCTACAGGCTTCCGGCGGTGCCGATTCCTTCTTGTTGGTCGCGCCCTCCCAATCGGTCCTCAAGGTGCTCCAGCTTTCCCGGTTGGATTCGGTTTTCACCATTGTGGAGCAGGTCTAGCGTCTCATGTCTGCGATTCTGGGAAATACCGGGCGGGTAACCCTCAACGCCCTCTATGCCGGCAGCACGGTCTGTGTGCTCATGGTCGACACGCTGAACTGGATGGTCTGGCAGCCCCTGCGGGGTAAGGGCATCCGGATGCGCAGCGCCACCGAGCACTTTGTGGAGTTCGGCGTCCGCTCCCTTCCCATTGTGGGGCTCATTTGTGCCCTCATCGGGGTCATCATGGCCCTGCAGGCGGCCTATACCCTGGAAAAATGGGGTGCTACGGCGCTCATTGCCAACCTGGTGGGCATTTCGGCCCTCCGTGAGCTGGCCCCTCTGATGACCGCCATCCTCATCACCGGCCGATGTGGCTCGGCGATCACGGCTGAGATTGGCACCATGAAGGTGGCCGAGGAAATTGACGCGTTGAACGTCATGGGCCTCAACCCCACCAAGTTTCTGGTGGTGCCCAAGTTTCTTGCCATGTTTCTGGCGGTTCCCTGTGTGACGGTCCTGGCCATGTTTATCATGATCATGGGCGGTGCATTCGCCGGGGTGGTGCTGGTTGGTGTGGACCCCATGGTCTACTACAACCAAACGGCCGGTGCGCTCACGCGGATGGACCTGATTTCGGGGCTGACGAAGAGTGTGTTCTTCGCCGTCACCATTTGCTGGGTAGGTGTTTACCGGGGCTTCCGCGTCAGCGGGGGTGCGGAAGGGGTTGGCCGCGAAACCACCTCCTCCGTGGTGACGTCTATCTTGATTATTATTGTCGTCGACTTGGTGTGGACGTCTCTATTCTTTGCGCAGTAGGTTATGGATAACAAACCCGATAACATACTAGAAGTTCGTGATTTGGTCGTGAAATACGGCGATCGCACCGTCTTGGATGGCGTTAACGTCGATATCAAGCGGGGCGAGGTCTTTGTGATTCTCGGCGGCTCCGGTTGTGGCAAGAGTACCCTGCTGCGAAACCTCGTGGGGCTCATGCGGCCCTATTCCGGTTCGATTACCTACAATGGCCGTGATTTCACCAAGATGGGTGATGAAGAGCGGGTGGAAACGCGGAAGAAGATGGGCATGTGTTTTCAGGGTTCCGCCCTGTTTAATTCCATGACCATCGGCGACAACGTTGCGCTGCCCCTGCGGGAGCACACGAGTCTTGAGCCTTCCACCATCGACATCATGACCAAGATTAAGTTGGAGCTGGTGGGGTTGGGTGGTTTTGAAAACTTCATGCCGGCCGAGTTGAGTGGCGGCATGATGAAACGGGCGGGGTTGGCCCGGGCAATGGCCATGGACCCCGACATTATTTTTTATGACGAGCCGTCTGCTGGTCTGGACCCGATTGTGGGTGCGGGATTGGATATGTTGATTCGCAAGATGCAGCAGACCTTCAATCTGACCAGCGTAGTGGTGACCCATGAAATGGAAAGCGTCAAGTTGATCGCAGACCGTATCGTAATGCTGGATAAAGGCCGGGTAATCGGTCTGGGAACGTTGGAAGAGATTCAGCAGATCGACCACCCTTTTATCGAGCAGTTTTTTGCCCGGCGTCCCGATGCCGAAGGGGAAGACACGGCGGCCTATTTGCGGTCGCTGACTGACTGAATGCCGGGTGCCCGAGGGGGGTGCCCACGCAATGAGAGAGCCCTCGCCCGGCGAAGTTTGCCCGCGGCGATCAGAAATAATGCAGCCTAATAAAGCGGAGTTGGAAGGCCATGGCCACGAAGAAACATAACTTCACCCGAACCGAGATCATGGCGGGTATGATGGTGCTCATCAGCCTGACGGTGCTGGCCGCCTTTGTGGTCGTTGTGGAGGGGCTCCAGACGGAACCGCCTTACAAGACCCTTTTTGCGCGGTTTACGAGCACGGTGGGCCTGAGTGATACGGCCATCGTCCGCTTTGGCGGTCTCGAAGTCGGTCGTGTGGCGGACATCACCTATGACCCCAATGACCAGTCCTTGATCCAGGTGGAAATCCACGTGGACCCGGACGTACCGATCAACGAGGCGAGCCGCGCCACCGTGGAGCAGGTGGGGCTGACAGCCGAGAAGCACCTCGAGATCTCCACGGGCAGCGCCGAAGCGATTGTGTTGGCCGATGGGGACGATATGGCCGTGATCAACAGTGGCTATGGCTTCATCGATATTCCCGATGTGGATGGCCTGGTGGGCGGCAGCGAAATGCTCATTGCCGACCTCCGTGATTTCCTGGGCGTGGAAGCGGCGAAGAAAGCCGAAGCGGATGGTGACGAAGAGCTCGCGAGCATCGCCCGGATTTCTGCCGATGTCCGCGCCTTCATGGGTATTAAAGAAGCCCTTGATCGGGAAGCGGCCGGCGGTGCGGATGCGGTGAAGATCGCGGAGCTCGCCGAAGACCTGCGTAAACTGCTGGGTGTCCAGGAAGCCGTGGCGGTCGAAGAATCGGGTGGCAAAGAATTTGCCAGCGTGGCCCGGATCACCGGTGATGTGCGCGGCATTCTCGGCTGGGAAGCGGCGGTGGAAGAAGCCACAGCTTCGGGGGGTGCCGCACCCAACGTGACGGATACTATTGGCACGGTCGATGGCATGGTGGAAGAATTCAAGCCCCAGATCGATGAGATTCTGACCAAGGTGCCGCCCATGCAGGATGCGGCCACCGATGTGATGACCCAGGTGTCGGACACGCTGAGTGACAACCGGGAAAACATCGATGGTATTGTGGCGAACGTAAACGGGATTACCACGACGGTCAATGAAGACATTGGCCAGATTCTGGATGATCTGGGCGGTACGCTCGAGCGGGTGCGTGGGTTGAGTGGCGAAGCGGAAGAGCTGCTCCACCAGAATCGCCCCGCCATCGAAGATTTGATAGGCGATCTGGGCCGCACAATTCAGGCCCTCAATGTATTGCTGGACGAGTTGAAGACCCAGCCCCAGTCGGTGCTCTTCGGACGACCGGAATCGGGTCGCAAGTAGTAGTCCAAGCCAGACACAACGAACCAATCGGGTTACGACCGTCTTTGCGTCTTGGTCGGCCCGGGCAGGAGATATCATGAAAAAAATGCTGACCGTTTTGGCACTGCTGGGCCTCATGGCCGGGTGCGCCACGTCCTCCCCCACGCCCCGCTTGTTTACCGTCGATATGACCCCATCGGCAGAAGCCGGGAGTCCGGTAAATATTGCCGTCGGCCGCCTGCGGGTGGCGGAGCCCCTTCAGAGCAAGCGTATTCTGATTAAGAAAAGCGCCACCGAAATCGAATACTACGCCACGGCCCAATGGGCGGCGAATCTCGACGAAGTGCTCCGGGAAAAGATGGCCGCTGAATTTGGTCCCACCGATACCGAGCGTCCGACCTATGTCATTTCCGGCATGTTACAGGCCTTCGAACAGGTCGACATGGCCGAGTCGGGGAACAAGGCCCACGTCAAGCTCGCCCTCGAAGTGCGCAAAGACGGTGTGAGCCAATATTCGCCCGCGGAAATCACGAAGATCTACGATGTGAGCGTGCCCTTGGCAGGAGAGTCCGCCGGCGGCGTGGTCGATGGATTGACCGTCTGCCTTGAGATGATTGCCCGTGCGATTGTGACCGATATTTCCGCGTTGTCCTGACGGGCGACCGGGTTTTACGCTCCCCTCTCGGGAAAGATTGGGCACGGAATGGTCCAATGCTTCCCGGGAGGGGAATTGTTTATGAAGCCGTAGTTTTCCTATAGTATGGAAAACGCATTCTGTTACGCGTTTCGACGAGCAGGGAAATCAAATGGCAGGACACACGAAGGCCGACGAGCACCTATCCGACTATGAGCGGGTCGTGTGTTACCACACCCTCCCCCGGGTCAGTCACCCCCTTACCCTTGGGCTGATTGCAGCCTATGCCGTCTGCCTGGTAGAGGCCCTGGCCGCCATCGCTATCGGAGTCTATCTGGGTCACCCCTGGTGGCTTCGTCTTGGTTCCATTGCGCTGGTAGGACTCATTTTCTTCGGGCTGATCGTGTTCACGGCGCGGGCCTTCATCAATGAAGTGCGACGTCGCAAGGCGTTGCGGGCGACCGAGGGCGTGCCGGATGCGCGGGAATCCGCCCATGACTTGCCCGACCCCTTTGAAGATCATATCTTGCTGCACCACCCCTCTCACACCCGCGGAACGCTCTTCAGCTTGACCGATAACCACGACACGGATGGCTATACCGTACGCGCTGGGGCGCAGCGCGGCTGCTGGTTGGTAACCGATCTCAGCACCGGCGACGTGCTGGAGGTGAACACGGTGGAGCATGGCCGCAGCTTTCAATTTGGTCTCAATCTTCCGGCACGGTTGGTGGCGCGACGGGATGGCCAGGACGTGGCCCAGATCCGTCGCCTCTTCTCCATGCAGGAGCAGAAAGTCGATATAGAGGTCCTGTCCCCCACGCCCATGTCCCTGCAGTTGCGCAATCAGGGTTTTTTCGTAGATAATCGGCTGGTAGGTCGGGTGTACTTCCTTCGGGGGTCCTTTTACCTGGACATTCATCGGTCGTGTTTTAACGATGGTGTGCTGGCCTATTTCATATCGGAAATTTGATGGCATGCGCTTTGCCCGTGGGGTGACCCGGGTGGCGTTCAAATGGGAAGTGTTGGGTCGGCAGGTCAGATGTCGACACAACAAGAATCAGGGATTGTGGAGTCGATTCGTTCTATGAAGAAATATCAGGGTGTTGTGGGATACTGTGCGGTGGTTTTGGGCGTGCTTCTGGCAAGCACACCGGCCCACGCCGGATTGGATTTTGAAGAAGGCATGTGGCGCCTGGAGTTGAACAGCGACTTTGGCGTCCATCAGGGCAGCAAAGATCGCTCCGGTGATTTCGGCGTCATCGGCTTTGTAGACTACGAAGTGCCCGCCACATCGCGGGCAACCCTGGGCCTACGGCTCATGCCCCTCTTTGTCTACACCCAGGATGAGGAAAACGATCATCGCCGCTTTCGGGATTGGTTCCACGATAAGGATAACGACGATGATACCGTGTGGGGCGCGGGCCTCGGTGTTGTAGGCCGTATCTACCAGGTGAAAGACGAGTATCGCGGTTGGTACGGCGAAGTGGGCGTTACGGCCTTCGTCCACAACAACGAGTTTGCCGGGAACAATTCCAACCTGAATTTTCTCAGCACCTTTGGCGTGGGCTATCAGTTCAAATCGGACTGGCACGTTCAGGCCCACTACCAGCACATCTCCAACGCCAGCCTGGGCAGCCGCAACTCCGGCGCGAATACCCTGGGGATTGGTATCGGATACCGTTTTTAGATTCGAGTGAATGTCTTACCGTCTTACTATTCTGCCCGCAGCAAAGGCGCTGCGGGTTTTTTGTGGGCAGCGGGGACTGTACCGGGGACTGCACCGACGTTACGTAGGGAAAAGGCGGGGGCGAACGTTTTGGCGGAAAAGATGACTACTATCAGCGGGGACACCGGGATAGTCGGGGCCGTCCCCCGCGATCGCAGACGACCGCTGCGCCCATAAAGCCCCTCGGACGTGCCGCATCGAAAAAAAGGGACGCAGAAATTCCAGGCTGCGGTAGTGCACGCTCTGTGGACAGCGGACACTACACACCGTTATATTGTCGCAGACAGGAAAGTCCACGCTAGCTAGTCGGCATACTGTTTGAGAAATCGCAGGTACGCATTCCGATCTCCATCGGTTTCATATATATCGGCACGGCGATTACCCCGCTGCGTAATGTGATGCGGAAAACCCGGCACCACCACGCTGACTACACGGCACATGCCTTCAGCCTATACCAGATGGCTGTAGTTGGCAAGGTACTCCGTAGTCTGTCCCTGGGTTCTCTAACAGCATTACGGAAAGGAATTCTAGGAAATGAAAGATAGAAGGACTGGCTACTATGGTTCGGCTCTTATACTAGGGCTAGCATTGTTCATCACAGGAGTTTGTGTATGCCTAGCGCCGCAAATCGACAATGTAATCGTTAACCAGCCAGCGATGACTGACGATTCGCACAATCTAGCAAGTACAGTGTCTGAGGCAGAGGCCGTTCCAAGCAGCGGGGTGAAAGTATCTATTTCGACGGGCAAACTTTCTGAAGAAGAAACGGAGCCGGGCGGGGGGGCAATCGCGTGCTTTTGATGACCTACGTCGCGTGCCGGACTTCCCCTTCGCCAGACGCGTAGCGACTTATTTGGTTAGGCCGAGTGGATACGAAGGTACTCCGCAAGAGCGTGTACGGGCGCATCTCCGCCGCGCAGATCTGCCGGAACTATATCGCATGCTCGAAGGTAGTTATGATACGAATGGCTATTTGAACCTCCTTGCGGCGATTTGCATTCTTGAGGAAGATAAGGAGAAAGCACTTTCGACCGTTAATGAATATATTAAGAGTCCTGTTGATTGGAAATCCTTCATCGATAACAGGTTGGAATACGAAAACTGGAAGGA
>JAUIMA010000283.1 GCA_030432675.1 Candidatus Hydrogenedentota bacterium
CAGCAGCCTCCAATGAATCTTTATTGTACGACCAATTAGCATCTTCGATTTCGATTGCAAGCCAACGGCAATACTCTTGGACTCTTTGGGGTATGCCAAGCGTAACGTCATATACATGTCTTGCCAGGACATTAGCCTCGGCATTTAACATCTTGACCCCTAATTGCTTGAAACCCCTATCACAAAACTGCCTTACCTCCTCCTTTTCGAATCCAGAAATCTTTTCTACTTCTTCAAGTCGATTACTTACGGAACTCTGGTTCTGAGTTTTTGAAAAATATTCAAGAACCTCATTCGGTGTACCCACCAAAAGAAAATTTATACCGAACTTTCCGTAACTTTCATCGTCAAGCAACAGGATAAGGTCTGCCATTTCCTTCATTAATTCTTTACTATCAAAAATGGCCTCTATGTTCTCAATTACCACTATCCGCTTAGTGCTCTTGCTTGCCTCGGCAAAATTTCTAAATGAGGCGAGGAGGTCTTCTTCGTGAATCAGGTCGTAGTTTGACGTATTGTCAATTCCCCCTTTGGCTACACCGGCATTTATTTCTGTATGCTTCTTTTCGGAGTATCCACGCTTGACCGCACTTTCAGGCTTAGCCAACGAATTACAGATTACCTTGCGTATTGACGAAGAACTTGCATTCGCGCAGTTTGCAATGGCATAGGATATTCTTGAGTCTCCCAACACCTTTTTGTAGAGCCAAGATTTTCCGTTTCCACTTTCGCCAAACAGTACGGTGTGCATATTCCCTTTGATGGAGCGAAGCAATTTCCTTTCATAGAGGGGACGAGCGATGTACATACCTTCTGTTACAGTTGAGGACCTCGGTGTGAAAATGGAGTCAATATCGAGTCTCTCTTTGGCAAATAACCGTTTCATTTCTCTACCATGCGTCCCACGGGATAGCCCGCCGTATAGTCAATTTCCCAATAGCCATTGGGCGTGGTGTAGCAAATTACGTCTTTCCGCTCAAAGTCACTCTTCCCCTGGCGCACCGCCGCATCGGGGCTATCGGGCAACAACTGGGGATCGGCCATGTGCTGCACGATCCGCGTGCGGTCGCCCAGGCTGTGCCACGTGCCCTTAAACACCGTGCCGTCCACATGCTCCTCGGTCAGGAACAAGGCCGTCACCGGCATGCCCGCTGCCGCCATGTTGCGCACCACATCTTGTTTGTCGGCCACCGGGCACACATCATCTGTAGTCCCATGGACCACGAAAATCTTCGTTTCCTGCCCGTAGTCCGCCATCTGTTTGAGGTGGATCGGATTACTGAGATCCCGCAGGGCCTTGGCGTCGGGAGTGAGGTATTCGGGACTCGCCGGGTCCTGGCTGTAGCCCGCGTTGAGGTAGGAATTCCCTTCAAGTCCGTAGGCGATGTCGTCGTTCAATTTCGCCATACCGCACATATCGATAATCGCGGCGAAAGTCCGGGGTGCGAGTTTGTTGGCCATCTGGGTCACGTTGCCGCCGCCCGAGCCACCGGTGGAATAGATGCGCCCCGGGTTAAAGGTTATTTCCCCCGTCTGAAATCCGTTGTAGGCCCAGTAGAGGGCGCGGAGGGCGTCCAGCGCCTGAAGATACCCATAGTCATAGGGTGGCATGGTCTCATTGTCATATTTTCCACTCTGGAGATAGTCCACACATAACACGACCACGTTGTAGCGGTCCACGAGTGTCTGGGGGTCGGCTGTACCTTGGGCATGGGTGCCGCCCCAATTATGAAGGCTCAAGAAGATACCCGTATTGGCATCCACATTGGCGAGCGCCTTACCGGGGTAGTAGATATAGGCCTTGAAGCTCCGGGGCCCTTCCTGAAAGGCCCATTCCTGGGCGGGAAGTTCCACGCTTCCGTTTTCGGCAGGCAGCGCAGGCCAGGGCCGATCCTCGGAGGCAAGGACCGGAAAACTGATACCCAGAAACAGGACAAAGAAAGAAATAATTGGCTTCATGAAATTTCTCCGAGACGTTTTGGCTTTAAAACTACAGCCCGACGAGTATGGGGAATGGCGTGTGAACTTCGCAAACATTCCTGACCGGTCGCCTACCTATGTGCCCTATCGGGATGCCCCGGAAAGTATCACTCCAGGTTCTCGCGAAGACGGCCGTTCTCCATCGGATCGCCCGGATAATCGAAGAGATAGGCGACGCCCTGTTTGGACTTGAAAATCTGCCGGGAACTATGGCCCACACCCGGGACCACCACAAGGGTCTGCCGCTCCGCTATCTCGGCCCCAAATAAATGCTTGAGATAGTTGAAGTATATCGTCGCGCGCTGGAGGCGGGTCCTCCCCTGCATTTTTGCCCGACAGCTGTTAGACAAGGACGAGTCACGGCTATCGTTGTCTTCCGCCCCGACCATATAAATCACATTGCGGGAGGCATAGGAATCCCTGAGAAGCGCCCCCCCGTTTTCCCGGTGGTAGCTATAGAGTTTTTCGGGGCCATAGCCGTAGTGATTGTAGTTTTCGCAATCGCTGAAATCCGGAACGGCGAATTGGGTGGTCGTCCCGGGAACTACGCGTTCCGGCGTGAAGTACACACACGTGGACGGATTGCACACGATATAGCGAAGGGAGATACCTGCGGGACTGGCCACCTTGTCTTCGAAGGGACTGCTGGCCGCATAGCGATTAACAAATTGTCCGCCTGCCGAGTGGCCAATGATGACAATGCGCTCTAAGCGTGGAAACAAGGTCCGGTTTGAGACGCTCGCCAAGAGCTGGTCCAGAATTTCAAAGGAACTGACCCGCCGCGCTTGTTTTCCAGTAGAGAGCCCCCCCCAGAAACTGACGCCGCTGGTCCAATAAATATCATTTTCATCCAGGGTCATCTCCGTATGGTTTCCATCGTCCAACAATTGGGGCGCGATGACCAGGGTGCGACGAGATTGAGACGGAGCCTGCTTCCCCGCTTCCAGTATGCGTTTGAGGTAGGCCGGTGCCTCGGGACCGCGCCCATGGACTGCGACAATGATCCGATTGATTCGCATATCTGGCTGATCAATGGGCTGACTGCAACTGTAAGGAAGCTCCATGGTCATGCCGTCGACCGTGATGGGGAACCGCTCGGGGGAAAGTTCGAGCCCGTCAACCCCCATTGTCAGTAAGAGTGACGCGCACCCGACAAGCACGCTCCTGGCGACACGATGCGCCCACTTTAATCCGCCAAATTGATACACCTTACACGACCCCATGTGTTGTCTATCTGCCGCGAGTTTACGCGGACCGGTTTCAGGAAATCACGCCACGCGTTGGACTTCTATCAATTCTCCGAGCCACCTCGTTGGATTATTTCTTGCTGCCACAGCCACCCGAGCCACAGCCGCCACTGCCACATCCACCGCCTTTAGAGGCCGCCGCAGCCGCCAGTTGCTCTTCGGTGGGTCGGGCGTGACGGTACCAGGCCACCACAAGACAGGCCATCCAGATGGCGGCAATCAACAGGCCGCCGCCCTCCCGGGTGAGCTCGCTCTTGAGGTAGGGCGATTCAAAGCTTGGAATCAAGTAGGTGAAGCCCCCCAGGTAACCGATAAGGCCGGGGATGGCCCAGCCGGAATAGAGGCCCATAATTGCAGGAATCGTGAGGAGAATGCTGTAGCTGTAGATAAACATCCACACGACGCCGTCGGGGTCATTGGCCTGCACGATGATGGACGCGCCCAAAGGCAGGAGCATAAAAACACAGAGCACGCGAAAGGGTGTGACAATCTTATTCTTGGAATCCATCGTTAAATCCTCGCTGTTGTACCCCTGGCCGCTTGATCGCAGGCAACGGGAAACCCGTTTCGCCAGAGTGCCTCGTCTCGTGCGCGGGGCGATTCCCCTCCTGGGAGGGGGCAGGGGTGGGTTAACGACGCGCTGGATGACTCGACCCACCCCCAGCCCCTCCCAGGAGGGGAACGTTCTCTGAAATCGGTCTCAATTCACCGGGTTACGCCTTAAGCCACCCTGATAACTTCTCTCCCTAGTCTAGCGCCCTTCACCCACCGATCCAAATTGCTATTCCACGTCGGTCAGGGGGAACTCGGTGGGCAGCTCAATCTCAAAGAGCCCCATGAACTGGGCCAGAATCCGGTAGGTAAGCCCCCAGATGGTGTAGGGCCCATAGTTGAAGCAGGAAAAGGCCCGCTGCTCGGGATCGGGGGGATAGTAGTAGGCCTCGATATTGGCGGCCGCACCCAGAAATTCCAGGGGCACCCACACGGTGGCGGCCACTTCGTAGTTGTGGGTCAGGGGGCCCGGCTCGGGGCAGTAGTAGACGATAGGGCAGACCGCCAATTCGAAGGTGCGGAGTCGCCCCCCGGCAATATCGCTCAGACGCCCGATGACCATGTCTTCGGTGAGGCGAAGCCCCACTTCCTCGAAGGTTTCTCGCCGCGCGGCGGCTTCGATGCTGGCATCCGTCTTCTCCACGTGGCCCCCGGGAAACGCCATCTGCCCCGACCAGGGGTCGCCCTCCCGGTCAGACCGTTTCATGAAGAGGGTTTCGAGCCCCCCTGCAGGCCCCGGGCGCAAGACCATGGCCACCGCAGCCACGCGCTCCACCGATTCCGACGGACTCGTGTCCGCCTGAAAGGTGGCCAGCCGGGCCTGGATTTCGGCAAGGGTATAGGTGCCCATGGGGGATGGCGGCGGGGTGGTGTGCACTGCAAACTCCTGAATCATCAAGCGTCATTGCCCGCCGATTATGGGGATGACAATGGGGGCTTGTTATTGTGTATTATACGATATTGTGGCGGGCCGAAGAAATGGCCCGTTTTGCGCCCACGGCCCCACGATGGTATAAGAGAGGCCGTGTTTTTGGCGCGACGGGGGTCTTATTGAGCTGTTTGGACCCACGTCTCAATGTATATTCAACGGACGCAACCACGTAATGTCGTCGGTTAGCGGTCCGTTTTAACCAAGGTAGTGTATTGTTTCGAAGGAGTTGACCATGAATACCCTTTCTGGAGATAAAGCGGGCCAGGCCGCCAAAAGTGCCCTGGAAGCGGGCGAAGGCATCTTGCGCCTCTCCCCCACGTGGGTGCCCCGTTCCTTTCTGCAGCCGGGCCGCCGCCTCAAGTTGCACCCCCAGGATTACTACGCGCTGGGCAAACACCGGGGTGGTATCGATGAACGCTGGTTTGGTTCCACCACCCCCGCCGCCAACGATAACCGCAATGAAGACGAAGGCCTCAGCTATGTGGTCCACGACGGCGCCCGCTTCACCCTGAAGGACGCGGTGGACGCCCTCGGCGGCGACATCATTGGTAAAGACATGTGGGACACCTACAAGAAGTGGCCCGTCTACTCCAAGTTCTTCGACAACATGGGCCCTATCCCCCACCACATGCACCAGAACGCCGAGCAGGCCGCCCTGGTGGGTCAGGAAGGCAAGCCCGAGTCTTATTACTTCCCGCCCCAGATGAACGCCATCGGTAACAACTTCCCCTACACCTTCATGGGCCTCGAGCCCGGCACGACCCGCGAACAGGTCCGCCGCTGCATCGAGAACTGGAACAAGGGCGACAACGGCATCCTCGATCTCTCCAAGGCCTACCGCCTCAAGCCCGGCACCGGCTGGATGATCGGGCCCTGCATCCTCCACGCCCCCGGCTCCCTCGTGACCTATGAACCCCAGTGGGGCAGTGACGTATTCGGCATGTATCAGAGCCTCGTCGAAGGCCGCGACGTACCCTGGGAACTCCTGGTCAAGGACATGCCCAAAGAGAAGCACCAGGACATCGACTTCATCGTGGACCAGCTCGACTGGGAATCCAACGTCGATCCGAATTTCAAAGACAACCACTACCTCGAGCCCATCATCGACACCCAGGACGACGCCCACACGGATCGCTGGATTGTCTATGGCGGCGTAAAGGGCAAAGACTACTTCTCCGCCAAGGAGCTGACGGTAAACCCCGGCCAGAAGGTCACCGTTACGGACAAGGGCGCCACGAGCCTGATCACCGTCCAGGGACGGGGCCGCATCGGCAACCTTGCCCTCGAAAGCCCCGACATGATTCGCTTTGGCGAGATGACCGAAGACGAAGTCTTCATCACGGCGAAGCGCGCCGGCGAAGGCTACGAAGTGGAGAACCTGGCGAAGGAATGCCCCCTGGTCATCCTCCGTTACTTCGGCCCGGACGTCAACCCCCACGCACCGGCCATCGGAAGTTACACCCGCTAAGCCGGAGGGCGGGTTTTCCTACCCGCCATAAGATATACGTCAGACATTCAATTAATGCCGTACACCATTTGAATCCCCGCCCTACTCCCCTCCTCGGAGGGGCCGGGGGTGGGTCGGATCACCGGGATGACGCGAATCCAGACCATAAGTAATTGCAGGCACAAAGGAAGATCGGCCACCGCGCCGGACAACCCAAAGGACAACATAGATCATGAAAAAAATCTCCATCGGCAGCTGGGCCTACAGCATCGGGCCCTACGAAGAAAACCCCATCGAATGGGAAACCGTGCTGAAGACCCTCAAGGAAATGAACTTTGACGGCGTGGAAGTGGGCGGTTTCTCCATCCACCCCAGCCCGGAAAACGCTCCCAACAAGGAAGATCGCGACAAGATCGTGGCCCAGGCCAAGGAAATCGGCATCGGATTCTCCGGTTTCGTGCCCAATCTCTGGGGCGAACAGCTCATCAACACGGAAGATAACTCCGGCTACATCAAGGCCTTCAAAGAAGCCGCCCAGTTTTCCCAGGACCTCGGCATCAAGGGCATCCGCGTCGACTGTGTACAGCCCCCCACCATCCACGACGAAATCGACTACGATGTGGCCAAAGACCGCCTTGTGAAGACCTGGTCGGAATGCTGCAAGATTGCCGCCGACAAGGGCTGCTATGTGACGTGGGAATTCGAACCCGGATTCGCCTTCAACAAGCCCTCCGACATCTTCCGCATCCTCGATGAAATCAAAGACGAAAACTTCGGTGTAGAATTCGACACCTGCCACGCCGAGATGGTGGCCGGTGTAGGCGCCCGTCAGCACGGCACCAAAGAAACCCTCCCCGGTGGCTGCCTCGAACTCGCCCAGAAGCTCAAGGGCAAGATCAACCACATCCACCTCATCGACTCCGACGGCACGCTCCACCACGACGAAACCAGCAGCCACCCGCCCTTTGGCGACGGCTACCTGAACTTCGACGAGATCGTGCCCGCCCTCAATGACGCGGGCTGCCCCCACGACTGGTGGACCATCGACCTCTGCTTCTGGCCCGACGCCTGGGCCGTCACCGAGCGCTGCAAAAACAGCATCGATGAACTGAACAAGAAATACGGCGGATAACGACGCCAAGCCCCCCGGAAACCCCGGGGGGCGACTTTTGATTGTCCCGCGCTTGGAAGCACCTCGTTACCACGGTCCGCCGTAAGAAGCGTGGCGAGCGCAGCCCCAGGCAATCCGGAACAGCGTGGAGATCACGCAGAGAGTCTTGTTCCGCAGGAGCGGAACGACAGGCATTGCTACGGGGGACCGTAGCAACGAGGAAAGGTCCCACAGGTCCCACAGGTCCCACAGGTCCCACAGGTCCCACAGGTCCCAAAGGTCCCAAAGGACCCAAAGGACCCAAAGGACCCAAAGGACCAAAAGGCCCAAAAGGCCCAAAAGGCCTTACATAGGCCGCAGGCCTTCCGGCCCGAAGGGCCTGCACAGTTCCCAGCCCAGGGCAACGCCCTGGGTAACAACACGGCAACCCCGTTGCACCCAGCCCTGAAAGGGCGACGCAGTAGAAACAAAACCCCGCACACCCACGCGGCAAAATAGGCCCACCCGGCCCAAACCTAGGAGAGACCAACATGGCCAAGAAAAAACTCAACATCGGCATCATCGGCTACGGCTTCATGGGCCGCGCCCACTCCAACGCCTTCCGCAAGGTCAACAACTTCTTCGACCTCGAATACCAACCCGTGCTCAAGGCCGCCTGCGCCCGGAACGCCGAAAAGGCCCAGGAATTCGCCGACAACTGGGGCTGGGAAAGCATCGAGACCGATTGGCGCAAGCTCATCGAACGGGACGACATCGACTGCATCGACATCGGCAGCCCCAACAACACCCACTGCGAAATCGTGAAG
>JAUIMA010000284.1 GCA_030432675.1 Candidatus Hydrogenedentota bacterium
CGAGTCCCGTCGTCAAAGCTGGACCCTGGCGGATGCACAGGATGATGGGTGGGCGCTGGAGGGTTCCTGGTCCGTGCGGCTGAATGGCGAGCGACCCCGTCTGGTGGGACCCGATGCCTTTTGGGCGGCAGCGGACATGCCCGTGGTCTATGTCGAGGCGGCGTTCGACACGGGCAGTACGAAGGCCACCCTCCGCTGGGAAGGCGTCCGCGGCGGAGTGGGCGGCGGTGCCGCTAATTTTGAAGTGATTCCCGATGGCACGATGCGTACCTACGCGGTTGACCTGTCGTCCTCGGAGGCCTATCGTGGCATGGGAACGCGGCTGGTGCTGGTGCCCAAGACCGATGGCAAAGCGGACCGGACCGTCACCGTAAAACGTATTGGCGCGACGAAGTAGGGCGTTCTTAGCGTGTTTTCGTGGAACAGGGAATAGGGGTGGTCATATAACGGGGCATGTCGTTTCCAAGAGGGGGACAGCCCCGACTATCCATTGGACGCGCTCCAACCCCATCCGTTTGCCCGCCCCCAAGTGCCTCCGTCTCCTTCGCATGAACGCCGTCGGTGCAGTCCCCGGGGACTGCACCGACGTAGAAACTGGTGCCGTGGCGGTAAAAATGAGCAGGCGGAATAGGCTGTCCTCAAGTTCGAACGATAACGAATACAGTCGGGGCTGTCCCCCTCTTAGAGCCCACGTGCCTCAACCCCCTAATCGCTCCTAAAAGGTGATGGTGCTGCCCATGTAAAAGTAGTCCCCGTCGTCGTTGTCGAGGCCACCGAAAAATCCGAGTCCGTTTTGGTCCACAAAGTTGCCGTCTTCCAGGCCGTCGCCGGTGAAGAAGTGGGCCCACCCGGCTTCAAAGAGCAGGTCATCGGAGTAGGCATAGGTCATCCACAAGACCGTTTCCGTGCCCAGTGTCGGGTCACTTTCTTTTCCACCCCAGGGGGTCAAGGCGTAGACGGGCATGCGGCTGGCACCAAAGCGGCCCAGCACGGGGCTGCGGAAGGTATCGACTGTTTCAAAATAATAGACGTCCAATCCCGCCTCGATTTTTTCCGTGGGATTCGCCGATACGCCTGCCTTGAGTATCCACACATTGGAAAGATTGTTGGTGTCCAGAAACCAATCGGCTT
Organism: Candidatus Hydrogenedentota bacterium; assembly: GCA_030432675.1. Classification (GTDB taxonomy): domain Bacteria; phylum Hydrogenedentota; class Hydrogenedentia; order Hydrogenedentales; family JAEUWI01; genus JAEUWI01. The sequence goes on from JAUIMA010000284.1 coordinate 1,132, forward strand.
CCCAGCTGGTGAAGAGACGGTTGAACGACACACTTGCGTCGGGAGCGTCGAAGGGATTGAGCATTTCCAGGAGGCTGCGGTCCCGGTTATCCTCGCCACCATAATACTCGCCGCCGAGATAGACGCGGGGATTCCAGGCCGATTCGAAGGTATAGCCCAGGGTGATGTTGCCGGCCCATGTGCTGTAGCGCGCGCTGTCATCGCCGTAGATCACCGGCGCGAAGGTGGCCCCGATGGCGGAGGCGTCGCCGAATTGATAGGCGATTTCACCTTCGAGATCCAAGCCGCCCCAGGCTCCGGCACCGCGCAGCCCAATCGTATGGATGGTGGTCGTATTGTAATTGTCGACACCCAGAAGATCTTCAACGAACTCGACAAAGGGGGTCCCCCGAACGTCTTCGATATCGGCCCCATCGCGTAACAGGAGCCAATAGAGATCCAAGGTTACGTCTTCCAGACCGGTGTAGCTGCCATAGAGGCCATAGAGTTCGGCGTCGCCATCCCCAAAGTCTTTAAAGTTTTCATTCAGCTTCATGCCAAAGGCGTCCACCCTAATGGGCCCCTTTTCGTAGGTGAGGCGGATGCCGTCGAAGGAGAGATTGGTCAGGGGGTTGTACCAATAGTTATTACCCACCAGCCATTCGTTTCCCAGGAGCAATTCCTGGCGCCCCATGCGAAGGCGGAGGGGCAGTCCCCACATCCCATTCGCTTCGATATAGGCCTGGTAGAGATTGACCTCTGCGCCGCCCGTCGTGTCGATACCTGTAATGGCGTTGGATCGGAAATCGGTGCCCCATTCGCTGATGCTGTCAAACTCGATATAGGCGGAGACCTCATCGGTAAACCGGGCATTAACATGGAGGGCCGTCCGCTGCTCCACCCAGGCCAGCCCTTCTGATCCATCCCCGTCAAAGGTGCGGATGCCGGAGACCAATGCCTGGGTGAGGGGGTCTCGGGCCACGGAACCGATGGGTCGCCCAAGAAGCGGTCCCGGCCCAATGCGGGTCGGGTCGTTGTTCTCGTAGAAATCCGTGTAGTAGTGGCCGTAGATCTGGAGGGAGCCGCCCACATCCACCTGCTGAAGTTCGGCGGTGACGGAAAGTGCCGGAATGACTGTGGCGATGGCAAGTCCCACCAGTGGGATGGGGGCTGCACGGTGTCGGGCCAGGGTGAAAAGGGTGCGAAACATGCGAACTCCTCCGCGATAGGGATTCTAAAGGATGCCGGCAGTTGCGCGGGTAATCCGCTCCTGCCTTTCTTATGAATAGCACTATGCGCTAAATGAGGTCAAAGATCAACGCCATATTTAGGGAGCGGACTTGAGAAAAGGGCCATCAAGATGGAACTTTGATCGTTGCTTGGGCATATACTATGCAGGTGTTGTTTATCCTCTTGTGGTCCGGCAGGCCACAAATGGACCCCACGGGGTCCAATAAACCCGTTGGAAGGCCTTTAGCACATACTATGTCTTATACGAAGTACCTCAGCGCATCGACCCTTTCGGTGACCCTCCTTGGCGGCACGCTTCTGGCCCCGCTGGCCCATGGGGAAGCGCCCATCGACTTTGAAAACACCATCCGCCCCATGATGGAGCGCTATTGCATCGATTGCCACGACGAAGACGTGGCCAAGGGCGACCTGAACATTGACCGCTTTACCGACAAGAATCATGTGCTCGATGCCCTCGCCGTGTGGCAGCGTATGATCAAGCGGACCAACAACAAGGAAATGCCGCCCAAGAAGAAAAAGAAGCAGCCCACCGATGAAGAGCGTCGCCTCTTGGCCAATTGGGTGGCTTCCCTCGACGTGGACAACACGGACTGTAACCGCATCGCCAGTGAAGAGTCGGTGGCGTGGTATTCCGGTGACGTGATGAGCCGTCGTCTGAACCGCATGGAATATGAAAATACGGTGCAGCAGTTGCTCGGAATCGACATTGCCCTGGCCGAAAACTTTCCCACCGACGGTGCGGGCGGCGAGGGCTTTGACAACATGGGGGGCGCGCTCTATCTCTCGGCCATCCAGTTGGAGAAATATCTGACCGCAGCGGATAACGCCGTGGAAGCGGCCCTGCCCGTAAACGAAGATGGGGTGGTGTCGCCTGAGGCGGCGGCCCGTTTGATCACGGTGCAGCCCGGTGAGGGGGTGAGCGCGGCTGACGCGGGGCGGGCCGTGATACGGGACTATGCCCGCCGTGCCTGGCGTCGTACCCCGCCGGAGGATTCGCTGGAAGGGTTATTTACCCTCTTTGACCAGGGCCTCGCCCAGGGCGAATCCTATGAAGGGGCGGTCAAGCTCGCCATGAAAGCGGCCCTCGTTTCGCCCCACTTTCTTTTTCTTGCCGAGCCGAACCCGCCCGCGATCGGGAACTACGCCCTCGGCGGTTTTGAGTTGGCCTCCCGCATCTCGTACTTCCTCTGGTCCAGTATGCCGGACGACGAGCTGCTCGCAGCAGCCGAGGCGGGTAAGCTGGAAGACCCCAACGAAATCCAGGCTCAGATTAAGCGCATGGTACGCGACCCCAAGGCCGAAGCCTTCGGGCGACTTTTTGGTGGCCAGTGGCTGGGTATCTCTCAGTTGGGTGAAACGAAAAAACCCGACCCCAACCTTTTCCCCGAATACAGTGACGCCCTGGCCGCAGTGATGCAGCAGGAAGCCTACGCCTATTTCAATGACATTGTGCGGGAGGACCGTAGTCTCCTGGAACTCATTAATTCGGACTACATCTTTGCCAATGAGGAACTTGCCCAACTCTACGGGCTCGAAGGCGTGGAAGGTCCGGAATTGCGCCGGGTTCAGGTAGCCGATGCCAGCCGTGGCGGTGTATTGGGTATGGCTGCCGTGCTCACGTCCACCTCCCACTCCCTGCGGACGAGCCCCGTGTTGCGCGGTATGTGGGTCATGGAGCGCATCCTGGGTGAGCACGTGCCCCCGCCCCCGCCCAACGTGCCTTCGCTGCCGGAAGATGGCAAGAGTGTGGAGGGGCTGACCTTTCGCCAGCAGTTGGAAGTGCACCGTGAAAAGGCCGAGTGCGCCGGTTGCCACAGCAAGATGGACCCCCTTGGATTCGGCCTGGAAAACTTTGATCCCATCGGCCGCTTTCGCGCCACCCAGGATGAACTCCCGGTGGATGCTTCCGGTGTCCTGCCCTCCGGCGAGGAATTTGCCGGCCCTGAAGAGCTGAAGGCTATCCTGCTGCGTCAGAAAGACCAATTCGCCCGAAACCTTTCGAAAAAGATGTTGGGCTATGCCCTGGGCCGCTCGCTGAATCGCTATGACACGTGCGTGATTAACGAGAGCGTCGCAGCACTGAAAGACAATGAGTATCGTCCCAGTGCGCTGATCAATACCATTGTGTTGAGTTATCCTTTCCGTCACCGGTATAGCAATGGTGTTACGGATAGCTGATTGATACGGGAGAATACGCTATGCGTTTTTTGAGCGGGATAGTGGTGACGGTCTTGACCTTGGCGATTGGGGTTCATGCCGTCGCTGAGCGGCCCAATATCGTTTTCGTTTTGGTAGACGACATGCGATGGGACCAGTTGAGCATTGCGGGTCACCCGTTTATGAAGACGCCCAATGTGGATCGCATTGGACAGGAGGGGGTCGTCTTCACCAATGCTTTTGTGACCACGCCCCTATGCTCGCCCAGCCGGGCCAGCTTTCTGACGGGACAATATCCCCACACCCACCGCATCATTAATAACGACCGCATCGGCCTCTCCCTTATCAGTCACAAACTCGTGACCTTTCCCCAGTTGCTGAGGCGCGCGGGCTATGAAACGGGCTTTGTGGGCAAATGGCACATGGGCGCCGATGACACGCGTCGACCGGGCTTTGACCATTGGATCAGCTTTGTGGGCCAGGGCCTTTTCCTCGATCCCGTCGTGAACGTCGATGGCATTCGAAAGCAATACACGGGCTACATGACCGATTTGCTCAACGATTGGGCCGTGGACTTTGTAGAGAAAAAGCGGGAGAAGCCGTTCCTGCTCATCCTGTCCCACAAGGCCGTGCACCGGCCCTATATCCCGGCCCCGCGTCACGAGAACCTCTATGAAGGGGAAGGTCGGCCCGAAGTGGCCACGGTACCGGGAGACCGGGAAGGCAAGCCCGCCCTCCACCGTGAGTTGCCGCCCGTAGACATGCGGACCATTGAGGGCGTGGCGCCCGAGCCTTCTGAGCCGCGTTATGGCCGGGGCGAAGATTATGACAGCATCTATCTCGACCACTGTCGGAGCCTGGCGGCGGTGGATGACGGCGTGGGCATGTTGCTGGACTCCCTCGAAGAGCAGGGTCAGCTCGACAATACCCTGTTTATTTTTGCCAGCGACAACGGCTTCACCTTTGGTGAACACGGGGAATTTAACAACAAGCGGGTAGCCTACGACGAGTCGATTCGTGTACCCCTGCTCATGCGCTACCCGAAACGTATTGCGCCGGGATCGGTGCGCGACCAATTGGCGTTGAACCTGGATCTGGCACCCACGCTGTATGACCTCGCCGGCGTATCGGCACCGGTGCCCGTTCATGGTAAATCGTTGTGGCCCGTACTGGCCGATGCAAAGGCACCCTTGCGCGATGGTTTCCTGGCGGAGTATTTTCTCGAAAAGGTTACGCCCCGTCACGGGTCCTGGCACACCTATCGTACGGCGGACTGGAAGTATATCCAGTATCCCGACCTGGACGGGATGGATGAATTGTATGACCTGAAGGCCGACCCGAAGGAGCACCACAATCTTATTGGCGACCCGGCCCACGCCGCCCAGCTTGTGACCCTCCAAAAGGCACTGGACACGTCACGGGAAGACACGAACTACTAGCTCCCACGAATCTGTAATCAGGGGTGGTGCCTTGCGCACCGAATGGCGGCGGCGCTATAGTTAAGGGTAGCGAAACCATAGGAAGTATTATGAATATCATCAAGAATAAACGCATTTCCCGACGCACCATGTTGCGGGGTATGGGCGCGGCCTTGGCGCTGCCTGCGTTGGATGCCATGGTGCCGGCCAAAGCGGCTGCGAGCGCTGCCAAGGCCCCGGTGCGTATGGCCTGTATCTATTTCCCCAATGGCGTGTGGCAGAAGAGCTGGATCCCCGAAGAGACGGGGATGGATTACGCCCTTTCCTATGCCCTGGAGCCCTTGAAGGAATTCAAAGAGGACTTCACCGTTTTCTCGGGACTCGACAAGGCCAACAGCCGCCGGGGTGATGGACACTACGCCAAGACCGCCAACTTCCTCACGGGCGAGCCGGTGGTGAAGACCACAGGCAAAGATATCAGCGTGGGTGGCATTTCCATGGACCAGCTCGCCGCGAAGCAGTTGGGCCATCTGACGCCCCTGCCTTCCCTGGAGTTGGGCATTGACCCGGTGATCTCGGGTATCGACAGTAACGTGGGCTTCACGCGGCTTTATGGGTCGTATATCTCCTGGCGCTCGGCGACCCAGCCGGTGGCCAAGGAGATTAATCCCCGCTTTGTCTATGAACGCCTCTTCGGGGAAAAGGGTACGACGGTCAACACGAAGAAGCACGCTGAATACCAGAGCTTCCTCGATCTCGCACTCGAAGATGCCAAACGACTGCGCCGCAAGCTGGGCCGTGATGACCAGGTCAAGCTCGACGAGTACATGGACTCCGTCCGCGCCGTCGAGGAACGCATCGAGTTCTCCATGAAGCCCGATCCCCGCGAATGGGATGCGCCCGAAGTGGACGTCCCGGGGGGTGAACACTTCAATCGCCCCGGCAATTTCGCGGAGCACGTGCGCATCATGTTGGACCTCATGGTGCTGGCCTTCCAGACAGACTCCACCCGGGTGCAGTCCTTCATGTTTGCCAACGACGTGTCGGGTCGGAATTTCTCCTTTGTGCCGGGGGTGCACGATGGCCACCATCAGCTCTCGCACCACGAGAACAAAGAAGACAAGATTAAGCAGTACACCGAGATTAACCGCTGGCACGCCGCGCAGTATGCTTATCTGTTGGGCAAACTGAAGTCCATCCCCGAGGGTGAAGGCAATCTGCTGGACAACAGCATGATCCTCTTTGGCTCCAGTATTTCGGATGGCAACCGTCACGACCCGAACAACCTGCCGATTCTCCTGGCGGGTAAAGCGGGTGGACAGTTGCAGGCCGGGCAGCACATTGCCAGTCCCAAGAACACGCCGCTGTGCAATCTCTATCAGACCATGCTTGGTGCCATGGGTGTGGAGACCGAAGCATTCGGTGACAGCAATGGCCTGCTTGAAGACATGCTGGTCTCGTCGCGGTACAAGGACTACAATCCCGTTTGCTAGACACACGCGCTTCGGGCCATGCTGGGAAAACCCTGGCATGGCCCTTTTTGTGTTCGGGGACTGCACCGACGCAGTGCACCCGGGGACTGCCTCGACGTCGGGTACGGGGTTGGGAGAGGGGGACATGGTGGCGAGCAGAAACACTGAGATTGGAATCGGTCACGTGATAGTCGAGGCTGTCCCCCTCTCGGTCGTGACGTGAGACGCCAAAGGCGACCGTCTATGGAGCGCCAGCGGCCCGCTGGCATAGACCCATCCGAGTGGCGTTGTTGCTGCCGGGGGAGGGGGACAGCCCCGACGGTCTTCGTTCCGATTCGTGCTCGGCGAGTGTCTCGCTCGCCCCCGCGCTTTTGTTGTGGCGACGTGGTTTCCTGCGTCGGTGCAGTCCCCGAGGCCGTCCCCCTCTTGGTCGTGACGTGAGACGCCAAAGGCGACTATCCTATGGAGCGCCAGCGGCCCGCTGGCATAGACTCATCCGAGTGACTTTGTTGCTGCCGGGGGAGGGGGACAGCCCCGACGTCATGACACCCGTAAGGCCGTTCGTCCCTCACGTCCGTAAGGGTGGCACCCTTACCGTTTTTGTGGGGAAGGAATGTCGCATGCGATTGGGCGGCCC
>JAUIMA010000285.1 GCA_030432675.1 Candidatus Hydrogenedentota bacterium
GTTGGTGAGAATGTGGCCATTCTGGTCGAAAATAAAGCCGCTGCCAATTCCCTCGACCGCCCGATCTCGGGTGCGGTAGCGCCTTCCAAAGAGCCCCCAGAAATCGGGATCTACGTAGCGCTCCCGGCGGTATTCCACCACATTGAGGGTGACAACCGCCGGAGAAACTTTCTCGATGGCCGTCACGATGGCCGTGCGGCGGCTCTCTGAAAGGGCATCAGCCCCGACCACCAGCGCGGTGGTCAGGGCTGTAATCACTAAGATGATACGTGGGGCCAACATGACGGACTACGCTTCCGGTGTGGCTTCCGCAGGGGTTTCTGCTGCCGCTGGAGCTGCTGCCGGTGCGGGCGCTTCCGCTGGTGCAGGAGTCTCTGCCGGTGCAGGCGTCTCTGCCGGTGCGGGCGTCTCTGCCGCTGCGGGAGCCTCTGCGTCCGCCGCTTCACCAACCTTGTCGCCTTTGCTTTCACCCACCGCCGTAAAGGCAGCCACGATGTTTTCCACATCGGAAACGTTGACGGTGAAGGTATTCTGCATGCCGCTCACGGACAGAGGATGTACGCCATCGGCCACTTCGCCAAAAGTCAGCAAACGGGATGCACCACTGCGCGTTATGAGCGCTACCGCACCCGACTCGGTAATATCCGACGGCAAGCCGCCAAAATTCACGTCAGCCGCTTCGAGGGTGAGCAAGGTATCCAAGAGCGCTTCGCCCTTGGCGGTATCGACGGAAAAAACGCCGTCGGGACCTTCCAGGGTCCAACCAGACTCGGTCTGACGGAGGGTGACATTTTCGCCATTCATCCGTCCGTTAATCCGGGTCACGTCATCGGCGGTCATATCGAGTAGGGCCAACTGGAAGAAATTACGGGGTTTCACGAAAAGCTTGGTCACGTCGGCGCTGCCCATGACCAATACCTGATCGTTTCCAGCGATACGAACGTAGGAACCTTCGATGCCCTTCGCCTCACCGGCCACGGAGAAACGCCGGGTCTCTCCGCCTACCACCACGTCCACACTGCGGGTGAACTCACCATCAGCCGGCGGGTTATCCGTGTAGTCAACGGGGGTCCAGGTTGCAAGGCCATTGATGAGCCCTTCAATGGCACTCTGCTGTACCTTGAGATTGGTCGCGGGGGCGCTAATCTTCCAGCTATCACCTGCCTTCGACAGGACCACCTGGCCTTCCGGCTGGGTCACGGTCACGGAGCTGATAGCTTCTTTATCTACTTCCCACTTGGGCAGGTCGAGCAACTCGGAACCCTTGGGAAAGAGCTGTTCAAAATTATAGCTGGAAACTTCGTAGACCACATCTTTATCGTTGGAGGCAACGCGCACGTAGCCATTGCCTTTGAGGTCGGGCCGTCCACCCTCGATAACGACTTCGTCGTCTTCACCAAGATTAACAACGGCTTTGAAGCCCGGCGTCTCCAGTCCCCAGTCCCCTTTCTTGGCCGGGTCCACAAGGGTTGTGGCCGTGAAGCTCTTCAACTTATTCAAGACATTCTGCAGCGAAACATCCTTGAAGGTTTTTTCCGCTTCCCCGACCAACATGGCCCATTCGTATTCGACGGTTGGGGTCACTGGCGGGGTCTCTTCGGCGGCCTCATCCCCTTCGGGCGCCGCTTCCGGTGCGGGCACTTCTTTCTCCCGCTTCTCGAAGGTCATGGCCTTGTCGGGGGTGGTCATGGCGATTTTCGTCACGTTCTCTTTATCCAGCGCCAGGATTTCCTTGTCCAGCCACGTATCGGCTTCCGGTGCTTTCGCGAGGTCGTCGCCCATCACGCCCGCGTCGGTGCGCAGGTTGGCCGCTTCCACATAGATGGTTTTCTCGTCGGCGTTTCGCACAAATACCGTGCGGGGATCCGGAGCCTTGCCAAAGAGCACATCCACGACGGGCTTTTCTGCGCCAGACTTATAGCCCTGCACGTGAAAGGCCTCGTCGTCCTTCAGACTGTAGTCTCCGAGTTGGGCATCATCGGCCACCTCGGCACGGTATTCCCCCTTCAGGGCGACCAATTTATCGAGGTAACCTGTGAGGGTGTCTTCTTTCACCGGCGCATCAAAGTGACTGCGCACCACCCAGGCATCGCCCTCTTTCTCCAAGACAACTTTCTCTTCGGGTGCCGCACCGGCGAAGAGTTCCAGGCGTGCGATTTCTTCCGCACTCAAGTCACTGGGGACCAGGGCTTTCAAATCCACTTGGGTCTCGATGGAAGGCGTACGCTGGGAACCACGCTTCATCAATCCCAGGGCCAACAACACAATCAGGATGACCAGAAAGGGCATCAGTTTCTTAAAACTCATGGTCTCTATTCTCCATGCTCCCCCGCTCTGTCAGAAGGGGTTTCTAATCTTGTCGTTCCAATGGTGAGGCCCTGGCCCGGCTCAACCCGAAGGCAGAACCGGACCAAGCCCCGATTCACGTCACATCACTCGTTCACGTGGGCCATGGTGTAGGCGTTACGGGAACGACGGCGATTCATCAAGAAGGCAATACCACAGCCCGCGATGATTACGTTGGCCAGGCCGTAGTTGATCAGACGCCAGAAGGATTTCGTGCTGTCCGATGGACGGTCGATCACCCGGTTGATGGGTTTCCGGCCGCGAACCATGGCCAGATTCTCGTTCAGCGTCACGGCATCCACACTGTTCAGGAAGAGATCCAGATTCGCATCCCGCAGGAAGTTTTTCCGGAAGGTTTCCGAACAACCCAGCAGGATGAGTTCACCGGGCTGCTCCACGACAGGCTCTGCGGGCGGCTCGGGTGCGTCGTCTGGTTCAGGCGCCGGGGGCTGACCAAACTGTGACGGCGGCTGGGCCTTGGGCCACTCTGGACGTTCTTGCTCTGCGAAGGCATCGGGAAACTGACCTTTGATGCGGGCCATCAGCGGGAAGGCCTTGCGGTCCCCGCCCGTAGGTTCTTCGAAGCTCTCGCCAGTCAGGGTGGCGCTGCTCGGAACGCTCCAGGCCTGGTCACTGGTTTCCATGATGACATCATGTTCCAGTCCCAGTTCCGTGAGTTTGGCCTCGTTCATCTCGAGGGCCGTGCCCCAGAGATAAAACAGGGCCGACAGCCGGTTGGTAATGGCCGTGTCCTCCGACATGGAGGTGTTGTTCACCAGGATGTGCATGGGCAGATTGACCTGCTGGGGCCCGCGCAGGAGATCCTGCAGGCTGTTACCGCCGCCCTGAATCGAGAGGGGCACCTTGTTTACGTCCATGAGAATGTCCGTACTGACACCCAAGCCGTAGTTTTCGAGCAGTTCGTTCACACCGGGGTTCTCTTCCCGACGATTGACCGACAGGCCCTGGGGTGTGGGGCGATAGTCCCACTCATAAGTCTGGACCGCCATGATGACAGACTTCCCGCTTTGGAGGGCCCGGTTGATTTCCCAGCGCTGCCGCTCATTGAGCGCCCGGGGATTAATCACCGCAAGGGTGTCATACTCTTCCGGGAGGGGGCTTTCTTTCGTCAGCTCTACCCGCTCCACGGTGTACTTTTCATACTCCAACACCTGCTGGAGATATTCGTAGGGGTCTTCGCTCTCCGGAATGGGCTGTCCCATCTGCATGAGAATCTGCTTCATCTGGGGATCGATGTTGACCGCTTCCTTCGGGGCGACGAGGGCCACGACAGGTGCCTTGTCCCGGGTCATCTTGTGGATCGTATTTACCAGGCGATATTCCAGTTCCTGGAGCGATTGGGGCACAATCTGGGGCAGTATTTCTTCGGCCCGATCCTTGTATCCGACGCCAATACTGGAATAGACGAGCTTGCTGGTAACTTCATCCTGGCTCATGGCCTGCACGTTGAAGGGTTGAACGCCTTTCTCCAACATGCGCTTTTCGATGACATCTTCTTCTTTTTCTTCTTCACCTTCTTCATCTTCCGACTGGGCGGCCATAGGATCGGTGTAGGCATTGGCCACGTCAAGATAGACCGTCGTGTAGTCCACCTTGCCATCGGCGGCCACCCGCATTTCTTCGAGCTTGTCGACGATGTCCTGCTCGAGCTCTTTCATCCCCGTGGGCATCTTGTCCTTGGGGGTGATATAGACCTTGAGCTGAACGGGCGTATCCAGTTCCGCCAGGATGTTCTTCGAGGCCGGCGAAATGGTGTAGATCTTGTCTTCGGTGAGGTCAAAACGGGCGATACTCGAACCCGCCATGAGGTAGTTGAAGAGGAGTCCGATGACCACACTCATCGCAAGGGCACCGGCAAAGATCGTCTTGGCCCGGGGGCGGTTACGGCCGTCAATATACATGACGTTCAATACGAGGAAGACCGTGGTCCACACCAGGAAATACACCACGTCGGCCAAATCAATGACACCACGGGTGAAGGGACTGTAGTGTCCAAAGAGCCCCAGGAGGTCGGAGAGGAGCGAGCCCAGTCCGGGAACCCGGTCATCGATGTAGGAAGCGATGAAGCCCGTACCCACGAGGAAAAAACTGAAACAGGTCAGCAGGGTCACGGCAAAGGCCACGATCTGGTCTTTGAAGAACCCCGAGAAAAAGATACCCAGGGACAGAAAAAATCCGCCGAGGAGCACCGTGCCCAGGTATCCACCGAAGATGGCGCCCATGTCGGGCTTACCGAGGGACATGAGCATGACGGGCACCGTAATCGTGCTGAGCAAGGTCAGCGCGAAGAAAACCAGTGCGGCAAAAAACTTGCCCAACACCAGCTCACGGGCTTCCATGGGGAAGGTCAGGAGCATTTCCCACGTATTCTCTTTGCGCTCTTCGGCCCAGATACGCATGGTAACGGCCGGCATGAACACGCAGAGGAGGAGCGGGAGGTTGTCAAAGTAGGGCCGCATGTCGGCCATGGGGAAAGAAAAGAACTGGGTTATATAGAGGCCCACACTGATGGTCACAAAGACCATCATGAAGATGTAGCCTACGGGAGACGTAAAGTATGCGCTCAGGTCGCGGCGCATAATCGCTTTGATGTTATTCATGCATCCGTTTCCTTGTTATTTCGTGGGAGCCTGGCCGGCTTTTTCGGTCAATGTGAGGAAGGTCTCTTCCAAGGTGAGGGGCTTGTCACCCAATTGCTTGACCTGCCATTGCTGGGCCTGGGCCAAGTCGCTCACCTCGCGCCAGGGGCTGACCCCCGCCTTGGTGTAAAGCAGGAATGCCGGGCAGTCTTCGGTATCATCGGCACACTCCACATGGGAGACGCCGTCCAGGGTTTTCAGCTTGCTTTCCACTTCCGCGCGATCACCCGCCACGGAAATGGCGGTGCGCTCCCGGTCTTTGGCCTTGTGGCGCAACTCGTCGAGGGTACCATCGCCCACGATTTCGCCGTGGTTGATGATGACAATACGATCGGCCGTGGTCTCCACTTCGTGGAGGATGTGGGTGGACAAAATAACAGTCTTCTCTTTGGCGAGGTCACTGATGAGATCGCGAATTTCGAGAATCTGGTGGGGGTCAAGGCCGGAGGTGGGCTCGTCGAGGATGATCACTTCCGGGTCATGGATCAGCGCCTGGGCGATGCCCGTCCGCTGTTTGTACCCTTTGGAAAGCTCCCGGATGACCTTGCGGTACATGGGACGCAGCCCCGTGGCATCCAACACGGCGTCGGTGCGTTCTTTGAGCTTTGCACCGGAAAGGCCCCGTGCACTGCCCACGAAATTCAAGTAGGTCCGCACTTCCATGTCCATGTAAAGGGGCAGCACTTCGGGCAGATAGCCGATTTTCTTTCGCACCGCCACGGGATCTTTCAGGACATCCACCCCCGCCACAATCGCGGTCCCGTTGGAGGGATAGAGGTAGGTCGTCAGAATCTTCATCGTCGTCGATTTGCCGGCGCCATTGGGCCCCAGGAGGCCGACGACCTCACCCCGGTTCACTTCAAACGACACATCATTGAGGGCTTTCACAGGCCCATAATGCATCGTCAGTCCACTTGCCTTGATCATCTTGAACTGATCTCCTTCATCCGCATTTCGATTTCCTGAGGTCTCCGGCCGGGGGCCCCTCGCCCCGAGCACACTCCCTGTATAGACATGGCACGGCCTGCAAATTTCATACCAAGCAGACAGACCCATGCCCCACCGCGCCAAGTCGCGTTTTATCAGGGAGTTGGGCAGTGTAACACGCTTTCCGAAGGGGCCGCAACGGGGGCAGGAGACCTGAAATGGGTTATTTCCTGCCCGTTTTGCGTCATGGTGTGGGCCGTTACGAAGGCGCCTGTCCCACACGCTGCGAACGGCTACTCCACACGGGCCACACGCCCGTCTTCCCCGCGCAGAACCCGAAGCGTAATGGATTGGCTGAGGTACTTCATGTCCCCATTGGAAGGGGCCTCGATACGGGCCTGGATGTAAATTTCCCGCTCCATGGGAGCCACCCAGGGCTGTACATATAGATTCATGGCACGACCCGTTTCATTTTCACGCACCAGAATGCCATTGAGACCCGTGTCCATCACGGACACGCCGTAGGGCAGATTCAATACCTCAATCGGGACCCGACTGGTAAAGCCATTGAAGCGATCCAGCGCGACCGTCAGGGGGCCGGAGGAACCCTGGTCCACTTCGATAAGCGCTTTGTCGGCACGAACAAAGAGATCGGGCTGAGGCGTTACCACCGTAATCGTTCCCATGGTGGCCGTACGCTCCCACGCCCCCTCCTCCGTCTCGGCGACCGCCCGAATGGTCACCGTTCCGTTTCGGGGACTGGACTCGGCACCTGCATCGGCCCAAAGCCGCAGGAAGATCGCTTCATCCTCAGGAAGCAGGACCCCCTGGCTGGCATGCACCCCCTCGGGAAGGCCTTCCAGCGTCACGTTAATGGGCGCATTGAATCCGTCCCGGCGTGTCACGTTAATCTTGACTGGATAGGCCGAACCTTTGTGAATGTTCACCCGATAGGTACCGGCTGCGACCCGAAAGTCCGGGGCCTTTTCGCGGAGTGTCAATCGATAGGGCCGGGCCTCCCCGCGACCGACGGCATCGCGGACCCGCACGTAATAGGTCCGCGACTCGCTCGGCTCAAACTCCAGGCGGGCATCGGAGGAGAGTTTCTCCTCGAAAAAGCCATCGTCGTTACGCCAATAGACCGGAAAGACGGGCATACCATTGGGTGGGAAGGTGGTGCCCGGCGGGTGCAGTTCCACCCGGTAGATGGAAGAATAAACGGCATGATGCTGGGGACTTGTACCAAAGAGACTTCTTCGCTGCCCCCCAACGGAGGCGAAGACCACATCTTCGTCGGCGTAATCGGGGATTTTCGCCACCTGAACGATTTCGCCCCCTGCCATGACGTAGTCATTCATGGAAAGGGCGGACCAGTCGTCCAGCCGTAGTCCCTGACTGCGAGAATCGCGGCTGAAGAGGGTCACGTGGGTTTCGGCGGTGCAATGGGCCACCGCCTGCTGGAGCACCTTGCCCCTTTCATCAAGCACTTCGATAATTGAATCCAGGGGGACCCCAAGGCGTTCTGACTGCACCTCCAGGACCATGGTGGTATGGGCAACGCCCTCAAATCGATAGGTATCCCAATCACCCTGCTCGCCCACATGTCCGTTTACCACTTGGTGGAGTTCGAGCAACGGCGCGTTGGCCACGTCGTCATTGGGCTCCGCCTCCGTGCTCTCCTTCCCATAACCTACCGCAAGGCGAGGGGCCGGAATGGGATTCCCTTCGACCGCAGGCAGCGGTAAGGCAATGCTCTCCCAGGGGGAATGGCCCTCGGGGGGCGTCACGTCGACCGTGCCACGAACCGTTCCCAGATTAAAACCGGATACCGTAACGGCCGTAGCGTGTCCAGGAGCGACACCCAAGGGAAAGTAATCGGTTACATAAGGAAAGGCCCCTACATGGAGGCGATACCCCTGGTTGCCCTCCAACTCCGGGTCGCTGATGGTCAGGGTATAGTCTCCGTCGGCCGGTGCGCGAAAGCCCAGGTTTCGTCGTGCCTCGCCGACCTCCGCCCCATTATCCGCCACCACTTCACCCGCGCCATTCAGCACGGTCAAGTAGGGCAGCAAGGATGTGTCGGTAAGTGC
>JAUIMA010000286.1 GCA_030432675.1 Candidatus Hydrogenedentota bacterium
GTCGCAATCTACCGGAAGGCATGGTGGGTGACTATCCCATTATGGCCATAGTACAGCTATCTTGGAGAGAATTGGGCCTATAAGCGTAGCCGATGGCGTTCGCTGGCTGAAGGGGTATGGGATCATCGTGTTGTTGGTCGTCGCGATTATCATCGCCCTCCGCTGGAACCCCCGGGGAGACGAACCGCCTCCGGTCGCCGCACCATCGCCTGCACCCACTGTCGCGCCTGCCCCCGTAGCGGCGGAGCGCGCCGTAGACGCCGAACAGGCCGCCATGACGCGGGACCTGGAAGCTACCCTTGCACGCCAACGGGAGCACCGCCAGCGCCGTGCCGAGGAAAAGTCCAACATCGAAACCCATCTTGATGCCCTGGACACGCTCGGGGAGGAAGAAGACAGTGACGAATATGCGTCGCGCGTATATGCCCTGGGCAACCTCTATCAACAGAAGAATCTGGACTTCGCCACGGCGGCGGGTTATTACGAACTGCTCATCGACCGCCACCCCCGATGGCCGGGGATTCGCGGGGCCTACCACCAGCTCATCTCCTGCTATGTGCAGACCGACAACCAGACCGCCTTGCGACTCCTCTATCGCAAGATGATTGAAGTCTTCCCCGAAGATAGCGAAGAAGCACTGTATGCCGAGGCCGCACTCAGTCGTTGAAACAGGATTCCCCAACGGATATGACACATTGGCCGTTGACGAGGATGGGAGTCAGACGCTTGGCCTCGAGAGACTCTTGGCACATCATCTCTACTCTATAATTTGTATTAAACTTGTTTTTTTTGTTTTTTGCACTGAATTTGCCGTTCGCCTCCTATCATGGTACACTGAATCCTGTCGACGCTTGTCCTTGTACAACCACAAACTGAGGTCATGATTTGAACCCGCGCATGTTTTATGCCATCGTCGGGTGTTGGATAGTTTCCGTAGCCGCTTGTGTCTACGTGGTTGAGCGCTACGCGGGACAGCCCGGTCCCCCCTCGCCCCTGTCACTGACGTGGCCTGAAGGTACGCAACTTTCCCTTTCTGCTGACAAGCCTACTGCCCTCATCTTCGCCCACCCGAAGTGCCCCTGTACGCAGGCCTCTATCCGTGAGTTTGAGCGTATCAAAGCACGGCATCCGAATGCCTTCGACACAACCGTCGTATTTCCGGTGACGGCCGCGCAGAAGTCTGCATGGCAGGATACCCGCCTCGTGAACGAAACACGCAATCTTCCGTCTGCACGTATCGTGTTCGACAGCGGTGGCATCGAGTCCGATCGCTTTGACGCTGCTGTATCCGGTCAAGTCTTCCTGTTTGCCCCAGACGGTCGACTGCTCTATTCCGGGGGAATAACGGCAGCCCGGGGACACGAGGGAATGAACGGAGGCCAAGAAGCGTTTGAGTATCAATTGAGCCATCCATCCAGCCCGGGTAAAACGTTTCCAGTTTTTGGTTGCGGATTGGTGAGAGCCTCTAATACAAGCGTGCCGGACTCCCGGCGGGATATGTGATGAAACAAGTAGAAAAACAGATAAAACGCCGCGCCGATGAATTATTCACGCAAGATTACGAGGCGCTCCACCGGCGAACAGACCGAATCTTTGCCATATTGATGGTATTCCAGTGGGCGGGTGCAATCCTGATGGCACTCCTTGTATCTCCCAAGACTTGGAATCAAGGCGAAAGCAGCGTCCACATCCATCTGTGGACGGCCATCATTCTCGGCGGCTTGCTGACCTCCTTTCCGGTATTCTTGGTAGTAACCCAGCCTGGTCGGGCCTCCACGCGCCAAGTCATCGGTATTTCCCAGACCCTTTTCAGCGCGATGTTGATTCACCTTTCGGGTGGCCGTATTGAGACTCACTTTCATATCTTTGGTTCGCTGGCATTCCTGGCGTTTTACCGGGATTGGAAGGTCCTGCTGACCTCCACGATTATCGTCGCCGTTGATCACCTGCTCCGTGGCATTTACTGGCCCCAGTCCGTTTTTGGTGTCTTGGCCCCCAGTAATTGGCGCTGGCTGGAGCATGCCGCCTGGGTCGTGTTCGAGGATATCGTTTTAATCGCCTATTGCAACCAGGGCATACGCGAAATGCGGGATGTTTCTACACGGCACGCGGAACTGGAAGCGACCAATGAGATCATTGATACACAAGTTCGCGACCGTACCGCAGAATTGGCAGAGGCACGGGAAAACCTTGAGCAACAGGTAGAAGAACGGACCAGCGAACTGGCGGAAGCGCTCGCATGTGTACAGCGAACAAATCTGAGTTTGCAGGAAGCGAATCGGCATAAGAGTCGTTTTCTATCCACTATGAGCCACGAACTACGTACGCCATTGAATGCCATTACCGGCTTTGCGGACTTGCTCGCCGGTGAAGGCTTTGGCCCACTGAATAGCAAGCAAAAGAAGTACGTCGCACGAATCGACGATAGTGGTGCCCATCTACTCTCGCTCATTAACGATGTTCTGGATCTCACCAAGATCGAAATGGGCGCTATGGAATTAAGTCCTGAGTCCGTTGGAATTCAGGAGCTTCTGCAGGGAGCGGCGTCGATGGTGTCTTCGCAATTTGAGGAAAAAGGGATTGCCCTGAACGTGAACCCGGAGGCCGTTTCACTCAATGTCTTGGCGGATCGTCGTCGTACGCGCCAGATTCTCCTCAACCTCCTCTCCAATGCATTAAAATACGCACCATCGGGCACCGAGGTGTCCCTGAACGCCAACAGGCCAGACGGAAATCGGCTGCGCATTTCGGTCTCGGATCAGGGAGTGGGTGTCGAGGCGGCCAAACAACAGCGTATTTTCGACGAATTTCAACAAGCTGATCGAGAGCGAGACGAAGCGCTTGGGGGTATTGGCCTCGGCCTTTCGCTGACCCGGCGTCTTGTGGAGCTTCATCAGGGCGAAATTGGTGTGGAAAGTACCGTGGGTGAGGGGAGTACGTTCTGGTTCACATTGCCCATTGCAACGCATGCTGCGGAATCAACTCCAACGGTCTCTCGTGAGACGCTCTCCAACCCGGTTGGAGACGGTAGACTGATTCTCGTCGCCGAAGACAGTGAAGTGAATTTAGCGGTGCTAACTGATAATCTTGAGATACGGGGTTATGAGGTAGTCGCCGCCCGGAATGGTAAGGAGTGTATTGAACTTGCGCGCAAGCACTTACCACAGATGATAATCACCGATATTCGAATGCCGGTCATGGATGGACTGGAAGCAGTGCAGTTGCTGCGGGAAGAGCCGACTTTCGCACACCTTCCTATCATTGCTCTGACGGCCGACGCGAGCCATGTCAGTCGTGACGAATGCCTGGGAGCGGGCTGTACCGCCCATTTCACGAAACCCATCGACGCGAAGAAACTCTATCCAGCAATCCAGCAACTTCTCGAAGCCAGTGAAGGAGCAAAAGCGTAGTATGAATTCGACGATGACAGACAAGGTATTTGCTGCGAAAGATTGGACAGGCACCTTGGAAAAGGGGTCGGAGCTTATACTCGTCGTTGACGACATGGAACTCAATCGCGAGCGACTGGTCGACGAAATCGAACTCATGGGCTATCAGAGCGTAGAAGCCGCGAATGGTGCAGAAGCACTGAAGCAAGTCGAGGCGCAGACGCCCGACCTCATTCTCCTGGACCTTATGATGCCGGTGCTTGATGGGCATGGCGTACTCGAGGCACTTTCGTCGAACAGCACGTGGTCTCGTATCCCTACGGTAGTCGTATCTGGGATGGATGACATGGACAGTTTGACACGCTGTCTGGAGGAAGGCGCCACGGATTATCTCGTCAAGCCCGTGAAAAGCCGACTGCTCCGGGCCCGGATTGAGAATTGCCTCGCTGGCGTTCGCCTTCGCAAGCGAGACGAAGAAGCGCAAGCGATTGCGGAGCGCTATAATGCAGAATTGGAGCGAAGGGTTGCGGATCAGGTGAAGGAAATTGCAGACGCACACATTTCCACGATTTTTGCGTTGTCTACCCTGGCCGAATCGCGCGATCCAGAGACGGGTGCTCATTTGGACCGAATGCGTGAATACTGCCGGAGCCTTGCCGACGCCCTTCGCCAAATGCCCGAATACAAGGACATGGTTGACGATGAGTTCGTCGAGAATATTTATGCGGCATCTCCCCTACACGATATCGGAAAAGTGGGCATACCAGACAAAGTATTGCTTAAACCGGGCAAACTTGACGACAGCGAATTTCGAATCATGAAGGAACACAGCCAGATAGGTGCAGATACCTTACGCCGTGTGAGCGAAAAGTATCCAAACAACGCGCTCATTCAGATGGGGATTGAGATTGCCCAAAGCCACCACGAAAAATGGAATGGAACGGGTTACCCCCATGGACTTTCTGGAGCCCGGATTCCTTTGGCCAGTCGGATTCTGGCCCTGTGCGATGTGTACGACGCGCTGACCTGTCGCCGGTGCTACAAGGAACCCTTTTCCCATGACAAGAGTGCCTCAATTATCCTGGCTGAACGGGGAGAACATTTCGACCCGGATCTCGTAGACGTCTTTGCGACCATACAGACCGAATTTAATCAGATTCGCGAGCGCCTTCAGGAAGATTTATAGGTGCGCACGGGAGCTAAGCGACACCACGCTTTCCCTGCGGTCACGTAAGTCGCCTGTTTTCGAATAGGTTTACAGGCCGACCGCTTCGCACTTTTCCCAGAGCCGTTTCCCATATCGTTGTGTACCATTGTAGGGGCTTTGGAGGGCCTTGGCCGCCGCATCTTTGACAACCCGATTCAGAATACCCGACGCTTCAATGGCGTGCATGGCATAGAGGCCGACGATTTGGTTCGGCTCATCCACCAGCGCACTAAGATGGGGCAAGTGCACATCCTGCTGACCGACCTTGCAGAGCGCCAGATGAGCAGCCAGGCGAACCGTCGCCACGGGGTCTTGGGCGGCCATCTCCAGTTCGGCCTTGCTCTCCACGTCCAATAGATGGCCCAGCCAGCATGCCGCCCAATACCGCACAGAGGGGTCCGAATCTGCCAGTCCACTGTGCAACTGGCGTCGATCGTTTTTCTCCCCCGCTTCGATAGTCTTTACGATGCGGCGGAGTAGCGGTCCCATTTGGGGTTGCTGCATGGCGGCGAACTTCGTGCCGTATTGTTGGCCCAACGCTTCGAGAACCGGTTCGGGGATAAGACCCGGGTCACGAGTCTGTTGCATCCAATCCAAGAGCCTGTCGCGCTGCTCACACAGTACGGCTTCATGTGCCGGACTACCGGCGAGATTCGTGGTCTCAAACGGATCGGACGTCAGGTCATATAGTTCTTCCGGCGGCCGGGTGGGGTTGAAGATTCGGTCTTGAAGAGGTGTCAGCCACTCCCGCTCGTGGCGCATACGCATGCGCTGGGTTATGGGTTTGCTGTCCTTGTATTGACTGTGCTGCATATGGGAATGGTTGGAAAGGAAATTGCGAATGTATTTGTAGCGCGGGGTACGCACGCTACGGATAATATCGATAGTTTCATCGCAGCGATCCCGTGCACTCACAACGTAGGAGCGCGCTTTGTACGATTCCGCAAAAAGGTCACTTCCTTGCAACTGGTCCGGAACGGGAATGCCGGCATAGGCGAGGGCGATGGGGGCTAAATCTATGTGCAGGGCCAGGTCACGACGAACTGTGCCCCCATGGCGCTTATCTGGAAAGCGAATAATCATGGGGATGCGAATCCCCTCTTCGTACAAGAATTGTTTCCCCCGTAAATGAGAAACGCCATGATCCGTAATGAATGCAATGAGCGTGTTGTCATACTGGTCTGCCTCTCTGAGGCCTTGGAGGATTTCTCCCACCTGTTGGTCGGCGAATTCCCAACTCGCCAGGTATTCGGACCAATCTTTCCGCATCACTTCGTCATCGGGGTAGTAGGGCGGTAACGTAAACTCGTTGGTGTCAAGGGGCTCTTTTCTTCGCTTGCCTCCTTTTAATTGTATCTGCGAAAAAAACGGGCGCCCTGCGGGTGCGTCCCGCCAATCGTACCCATCATAAGCCGACGACGGATTGATAAAGTTGTAGTCGGTCTTTCCGGAACTTTCCATGGTCGGACCGCTGCCATTTGTAACGTAGTAGCCCGCCGCTCGGAAGAGATCGCCTACCATAGGAATATCTTGCGGCAATCGGTAGCTCTCGTAGAACGCCGTGTTTCCCCCGGCCTTCGCTCCCGAGTTTTGACTCCGATGATTGTGGCTCCCGATGGTGGTCTGATACATACCAGTAACCAACGCCGAGCGCGCCGGCGAGCATACCGGGCAGGTCACGATAGCATTATCAAAGCGCACCCCTTCCGATGCGAGGGCATCAAGATGGGGCGTATCTACGGCCACTTCGCCATAGCAGCCCAAATGAGCCGACGCATCTTCGGAGATGATCCAGAGCACATTAGGCTTGCTCGTCGTTCCATCAACCCGTGCCGAAAACGTCATGACACCACCCAATCCGATGGTGGTATGCCGCAGAAAATCACGTCGCTTCATGGAGTACTTCCTCTTCCACGTGGTTTTCCAGACAACGTTGCGCCGGACGCATCTTAACGCCGTCTGGTCGGTTGGGCCCACATCGCTCCAGACCGATGGCTGTGCGGTAGCTCGCAAACCTGTCGGACATATCGCTGGGGTATTCTTAAGACTGGCAAAGCCGTGAGACCTGCGAGACCAACGGGCATCTCGCCGGTTTCGGAACCTCGCTCAGCCTAGCACACCGGCCCCTCACACCCAAACCAAAGGCCCATATCCGGGCCAAGCTGGCTCTCGCTGGCCTGTGTCGGAGCCCCAGATGCTTTAACTGTGCTATATAGTCACCGGTGGCAAATTTTGGTCGGACCGCCCGATAAGAGTTAGTCTTCCGTGACAAGACTCTTTGGAATTTCCCGTCAAGAGTCTATCTTACGAACAAGGGCAATTGGGTATACCGAGTCATGTAACCATAGCTTTTCGGCTTTCCAACATTTGGCCCGCTTTTTGCATTACTTTATACGCCGCTTGGGAAGAGGGACGGCAATGGGAAGGTAAGAAACATGGTCAAGAATGGAATACCCCTCATGGTTATGCTCGTGTTGGGAAGCACGGTGGGTAATTCTACGGCATCCGCCGTCACGATTCTGGGTGGGAGTAATTATCTCACCACGGTCGAAGATACGTTCGTCGACTTTTCACTGCTGGGAAGTCCGCTCGGATTGGGTCTGGTCGCCTTTGAAGGCCGACCGACGGGTCCGGGTGACACGGACACGATTATCCGGCGTTCGGGAGATGGTCAACTTACGGGTACAGGCGATACCGACACGGTGGATATTGAGTTGGTGAGCCTTTCGCTCCAGAGCGTCTCGCCGGTGGTGATTGGGGGAAACACGTTTGACATAACGATTGGCCTGGATGGTACCGCGCCTTCGTTGGGTCAGATGGACATCACGTTGGATGACGAAAGCACACCGTCGGGAAGCTTCACGTCCTTCTTTGACATCTTTTTCGAAATCACGCTGGTGGACGCAACGACGCAGAGCGTATTCCAGACCTTCAATGGGCTGTCCCCGCTCCGGGTGGAGTCTACGGGGAACTGGACGAGTATCGCGCCGTTGGATTATGTGGCGATAACCGGCACGCCGGGCGACACCATGGCGAATACCCATGATCCCCTCACGCCGGGCTACTTTGATTTCTACGTGGACGGGCTGGTTTTTACGGCGCCGCCCGACAGCAGTGCACAACACGCCGCGCGCACATCGGTCATCCCGGAGCCGGGTACGGCGACAATCTTATGCCTGGGCGCATTGGGTATGGGCATATACAGACGGTGTCGTCAGGGGTACTAGGAAGCCGCTTACCCGCGCGGAACATCGCCTTCGGGTGATGGCCCCGCCACGGTAGACCTGATGACACTACGGGGTGATGCCCGCATGGTTTCAACACCGTGCGGGCATCTTCGTGTCTTGGGGTGATGGGGCCGGGGCAGGTTACTTCAACATCGCCGTCATGGCGTCGGCGAAAGCCTTTCCCAGGGCAAGCTGG
>JAUIMA010000287.1 GCA_030432675.1 Candidatus Hydrogenedentota bacterium
AGTTCATGCAACCCACCGAACAATTCTCCTCCTGGGAGGGGTCAGGGGTGGGTTGGCGACGCTTTTCGTGACATGACCCGTCCCCAGCCCCTCCAAGGAGGGAAGTATATTCCAGAATTGGGTCCATTCTTCTCAGCAACTTAATATTCTATCAGCATAATTCAGACCACTTGTCCCCAAGCCCCCTGTCCCCTCACCGTACGAATTTAAGAGAAAGTTTTTCACCATGAGCATTCAGTTCACCAAACTCCACGGCCTGGGCAATGACTACCACTTCATCGAAGCCGACAAGTACCCCGGCGTCGATTGGCCCGAGCTTTCCCGGCAGATGAGTCACCGCCACCTGGGCGCGGGCTCCGACGGCATTATCCTCATCGAGCCCGGTAAAGAACACGACTTCGCCATGCGCATCTTCAATGCCGACGGCAGCGAAGCCGAAACCTGTGGCAATGGCATCCGCTGCTTCGCCAAGTATGTCTTCGAGCGGGGCCTGACGGACAAGACCGAGTTTGTCATCGAAACCCTGGCCGGCCCGAATGGCGTGGTCTTAAAGGTGGAAGACAAAACGGTGGTCTCCGTGCGCTCTAACATGGGCAAGCCCAAGTTTGAGCGGGCCGAAATCCCCATGCTCGGTGCCGCCGGTGAAGTGAAGGAAGAAGCCCTCGAAGTCGGCGGCACGACCATGCACGTCACCTGCGCCAACATCGGCAACCCCCACGCCGTCTTCTTTGTCGAAGATGCCACGGCCATCGACCTCACCCAAATCGGGCCCAAGGTCGAGCAACACCCCAGCTTTCCCGAGCGCACCAATGTGGAATTCGTCCACATCATCGACCGCGACAATATCGTCATGCGTATCTGGGAACGGGGCAGTGGCATTACCATGGCCAGCGGCAGTGGCTCCTGCGGGGCCTCCCTCGCCGCCATGATTACCGACCGGGTCAACCGCCGCGTCAACGTCCACTTGGTGTTTGGGGTCTTGACCATCGAATGGGCCGAAGACGGCTGTGTCTACCAGGAAGGTCCCGCGACGGAAGCCTACAGTGGCACCTGGGATCACGAAATCCCCATGGTGTAGGGGGCGGAAAAGGACCTAAAGGACAAAAACGACCTAAAGGACTAAGACGCCTAACGCCGGTACATCGCGGCACTCAGGCTTCGGGCCCTTTGCCACTCGTTACCACGGTCCCCCGTGGTAATGCCTGCGGTTCCGCTCCTGCGGGACAGGGTCAACGCGGTGGATGTGGGTTGCCGAGGCCGACCGCAGGGATCCCTCGCCTTCAGCGTTACCGCAGTAGCGGCAAGGTCTGCATTCCTACGGAGGACCGTAGGAACGAGTTCGTTTACCCTACGACAGGGCGGGCGAGGTGTTTATCCACACCTGCACGCGGGCCGCTTCCAGGTGCTCCCACGCCTCGGTGGCGGTGTCGCCCGTCGCCAGAATATAGCCTCCCCGCTCGCGTGATGCGCGATCCACCACGTGGCCGAGGATGTCCCCCTCCTTCGCGACAATGTGCACCGTCTCGACGCCGTCCAACTGGCGGGCGGAGACCACCCCTTCAAACCCGGTGACGATACCGCTCCGGGTCAGCAACCACGTAAGCGCTGCACCCCGGTCGCAGGTGGAAGTCAGATCAGGTACTCGCCCAAGGGCACATTCCATAGCAGCTCGATAGAGATCGATTCCTTGCGACTCATAAACCACCGCGCGGAGATCCGGACCAAACGCCGCAGGTGCCTGCACATCCGTCAGGATTACCTCACCGTCCTGGAGGACGAATTCCATCTCCACATAGCCCCAGCCGGAACTGAGAGCGCGGTTTACCACTTCACTCTGTGCCACCATCGCTTCATAGAGGGGGGTGCTGCGATCAATCGGCATGACTACGCCCAAGGGCACGCGATAGACCGACGAGGTCACCGATTCTTCCACCACATCAATTGGCATCAAGTCCGGCCCGGTCTTAAAGGCGAGCAGTCGAAAGACCGTCCCTTCCACGGCCGGCTGAATACGTAGTCGACCGTCGGTGCGGCGCTTTTTCAAGGTATTGAGCGCCAGGGACAGATCGCTCGGATGTTCGACCCGCATGCAAGAGGTGTCGCCATCAGCACACGGCATGCGCACCCAACTGGGTATGGGAAGACTGTCACTGCTTTGGGCCGCAATTTGAGTCAGGGTTTCCACCGTAAAGAGTTGCGCATTGGGAACCAGGCTCTGATTCTCCTCCCCGTCCCCCCTCAAATGGGGCCACCCGAATCGTACCGCCAGGGATTCGATGCGCTCCCGATATCGCGCATCGGCCACCCAGACTCCGGCGAGCGATGCGGCCTTCAACGCGGCCATCACATGTAATTCATCGTGTGAAAAGTCGAGGGACAGGGCAGAAAAACCATCGGGCAGGTCGACGGTGCAGGGCCCATCCTGCAAGAGCACCAGCGAGATGCCCAGTTCCTCACCGAGTGTGGCGATCCTGTTCAGATCAGCCGGTAATCCGGCCACTCCCAATTTGGTCCTCATGGTCGTCCTCGCGTGCCCCTGCTTCCCCGGAGATGCCTCCGTTGACGTTCACCATACACAATTCAGCTGCCGTGTTACACCAAGGGCGCGGCGTTTTTCCGTGCTCTCGCCTTTATGCTACCATGACATCACTTCGTCATATTCTCGAATACTTGTTAACACAGTGCTTCCCAACCGGAGTTACTCTATGCGCACCGTCACGTTTTCGCTTACCCTGTGGACGACCCTCTGCCTCGCTGCCCTCGGCCTGAACGGATGTGGCGGCCCCTCCAACACATCGGACGATTCGGGAAGCCCCGCGACCATCGATGGCGGCACGGATGCCCCTGATCAACAGGCGGGTGCGCCGGAAGTCGCCGAGGGCGACCCGGTGGAAGGCGACTGGATCGTGATCCGCCTCAACGCAGAGCCTTCGACCCTGAATCCCCACCTGGAGGCCGCCGGCGCCTACACCCAACGTATTATCGGGGGCAACGGGGGTAACATCTTCGAAACCCTCTTGACCATGGACAACGAAACCCTGGAATTCGCGCCCCTCATTGCCGAACGCTGGGAAGCCTCCGAAGATCACCTGACCTACACCTTCTATCTTCGTAAAGACGTGACCTTCTCCGACGGCGTGCCCCTCACGGCCCACGATGTGCTGTTTACCTACGAGGCCATTCAAAATCCGGCCAACGACTGCGCCGACCGCCGCAGCTATCTGACCGATGTGGAGTCGGCCGAAGTGCTGGATGACCACACGATTCAATTCAAGGTCAAAAAGCCCTACTTCTTGAATCTGCAGGTACTGGGCAGCCTGGAAATTCTTCCCAAGCATATCTACGGCGAGGGTGATTTCAACACCCATCCCGCCAACCGTGCGCCCGTGGGCAGTGGCACCTACACAGTGAAGCAGTGGGACACCGGCCAACGCATTATCATCTCTAAGCGCGCCGATTACTGGGGCGAAAAGAAGCCCTGGGTCAATGAAATCCACTATAAGGTCATCACGGACGATAACGCCGCCATTCAGCTCTTGCGCCGCCAGGAGCTGGACGAACTGCGCATGTCACCGGAACAGTGGGTGCGTCAGGCCACCAAGCCGGAAATCGCCGACCACTACCAGCGCATTACCCTCTACTCCCCGGTAGACGGCTATGCCGGTTCTTTCGGATGGATCGGATGGAATGCCCAGCGCCCTTATTTCGCGGACAAGCGGGTACGCCGGGCCATGACCATGCTTCTGGACCGGGATACCATTGGGGAAACCATCTACCGCGGTCTGGTGCGGGTGGTGACGGGCTCCATGTTCCCCGACTCCCCTTCCTATGACCAAAGCATCGAACCGTGGCCCTATGACCCGGAGGCGGCCTACAAACTGTTGGACGAAGCGGGCTGGGTTGACACGGATCAGGACGGCATCCGGGACAAGGACGGGGTGCCTTTCCGCTACCAGTGGATCTTTCCCTCCGGTTCGCCCGAGTATGAACAGCTGGCCACCGTCTTCAAGGAAGAACAGGACAAAGCCGGTATCGACGTGACCCTCCGCCCCCTGGAATGGGCCACCTTCCTGGAAAGCGTCACGAAGCGCAGTTTCGATGCGTGCAGCATGGCGTGGGTCAGCCCCTACCTTTCCGACCCCTATCAAATCTGGCACTCCAGTCAGACGGAAAAGGGCTCCAACTATGTGAGCTTCATCAATGAAGAAGCCGACCAGCTCATTGTGGATGCACGGACCGAATTTGACAAGGAGAAGCGGGACGCCATGTACCGCCGCTTCCACGCCATCCTCCACGAAGAGCAGCCCTATACGTTCCTCTACAACTCGAAACGCAAGGTGGTGATCTCCAATCGCTTTCAAAACGTCACGCCCTATACCCTGGGCTTTGACATGCGCGAGTGGTGGGTCCCTGTCGCAGAACAACGCTATAAATAATCCGCCCCAATAAAGGTTGTACTCCTTGCGTACTTATTTGATACGACGAATGCTGCTGATTATCCCGACCTTTATCGGGATAAGCCTCATTACCTTTATCATTGTGCAGATGGCACCTGGCAGTCCGATATTCCTGAAGCTGCACAAGGCCGGCGGCGCCGGGGGCAGCGCCGTGACGCAGGAGGCCATCGAGCAGACGAAGAAGCTCTATGGCCTGGATAAGCCCCTGCCCGTGCGCTATGTGCTCTGGCTCGGAAAATTGGTCACCCTCGATTTCGGGGACTCCTACAAAGATCACCGGCCCGTATTGGAAAAAATCGGGGAAACGCTCCCCGTTACGATTCAGCTCAATCTCACGGCCCTCTTTCTCATCTATCTGATTGCCATCCCCCTGGGGGTTTACTCTGCCACCCACCAGCACAGCGTGGGCGACACCCTGGTCACGCTGGTCCTGTTTATCCTCTACAGCCTCCCCAGTTTCTGGGTGGCCATGTTGCTCATGTATTTCCTCTGCGGCGGCGCCCACCTCAATCTCTTTCCCGCCGCAGGCGTCAGCTCCTATGATGCCGACTCCCTCGGATGGGCCGCCTGGCTCTGGGACCGCGTCTGGCACCTCATCCTCCCCGTGGGCTGCCTCAGCTACGCAGGCTTCGCGGGACTTTCCCGTTACGCCCGTGCCGGCCTTATCGAAACCATTCGGCAGGACTACGTGCGGACGGCCCGGGCCTATGGCTTCAGTGAGCGCACCATCATCTATCGCTATGCGCTGCGCAATTCCCTGATTCCCATCATCACCCTGTTGGGTGCGCTGATTCCCTCGCTCATTGGCGGCAGCGTCATTATCGAAAGCATCTTTTCCATTCCGGGCATGGGCAAGCTGGCCTTTGAGGCCATCCTCTCCCGGGATTACCCCCTCATCATGGGTATCCTCTCCATCACGGCGATGCTGACCCTGGTGGGCCTTATTCTTTCCGATATTCTCTATGCCATGGTAGACCCCCGTATTAAATTCAGCTAGGACCCGGACCTTGATGTATCCATTGCCCCATCGATTCACATGCCCCATGGCAGGAGGGACGCCCCATGGCTGATCAGTCCCACAAGAGCCAGGGATATTGGCGGCTCGTCTGGCGACAGTTCAAACAGCGCAAGCTGGCACTGGCTTCCGTCGTACTACTCGCCGTCCTGTGTTTTATCGGGCTCATTGCGCCCTTCCTCGCGGGCGAAGTCCCCATCTATCTGGAGAAGGATGGCAAGAGCTACCTCCTCCCCAATGTCTTTTCCTACACCGACCTCGTGTCCTTCAGCTTTGACGGCTGGGAGCCCGGTCCCGATGACACCGCCATACGTCCCCTGATCCCCTATGCGCCGGAGCGCTCCAACCTGCGCCATCGGCTGGAGCCCCCCTCCGCCGAGCACTGGTTGGGCACCGATGACCGGGGGCGGGACGTCATGAGCCGCATCATCTGGGGCACCCGTATTTCCATGACGGTCGGCGTGGTCGCCATGGGCATCGCCGTGCTGATTGGCGTCATTGCAGGAAGTCTCGCGGGCTACTACGGCGGCGCGGTGGATGCCACGATTCTGCGTATTATCGAGGTGGTGCTTTGTTTTCCCACCTTCATCCTCATCCTGTCGTTGATTGCCTTCCTCGACCCCAGCATCTACAACATTATGATCGCCATTGGACTCACCCGATGGCCCGATGTGGCCCGGCTGGTGCGCGGTGAGTTCCTCAAGCTACGTTCCGCCGACTTCACCACCGCCGCCCGGGCAACCGGATTGAGTGACATGCGGGTCATGTTTCGCCACCTCCTGCCCAACGCCCTGGCCCCCGTCCTCGTGGCCGCCACCTTCGGCGTGGCCGGGGCCATCCTCACGGAATCGGCCCTGAGCTTCCTGGGCTTCGGCGTTCCGCCCCCCACGGCGAGTTGGGGTGAAATTCTGAAACAATCCAAAGAAAATGTGGAGTTTGCCTATTGGCTCGTCATTTTTCCTGGCATTGCCATCTTCATGACCGTCACCGCCTTTAATCTGGCGGGTGAAGGTCTCCGGGATGCCATGGACCCCCGACTGAGACAGTAGCTATCCACGTGGAAAACACAACCGGAATCGCACATGACGCATAGCGATGAACCCATACTTCAGGTCAAGAATCTGAAGACCTATTTCAAGACCGACCAGGGACTGGCGAAAGCGGTGGACGATGTATCCTTCTCCCTTTCCGCTGGCACCACCCTGTCGGTCGTGGGCGAGAGTGGCTGTGGAAAGAGTGTCACCGCCCTTTCGGTCATGGGCCTGGTACCCCAACCGCCCGGCGTCAAGGCGGGTGGCCAGATCCTCTTTGAAGGCCGCGATTTGCGGGCGATGCCCGAGCGTCAATTGCGGGCCATCCGCGGCAATGATATCTCCATGATTTTTCAAGAGCCCATGACCTCCATGAACCCCGTCTTCCGCGTCGGGCATCAGCTGAGTGCGGCCATTCGGCTCCATCGGGGATTGAACAAGGTAGACGCCCGCAAGGAATCTATCCGGCTGTTGGCACAGGTCGGTATTCCCGCCCCCGAGCGGCGGGTCGATGACTATCCCCACCAGATGTCGGGTGGCATGTTGCAGCGCGCCATGATCGCCATGGCCTTGGCCTGCGACCCCAAAGTATTGATTGCCGATGAACCCACCACCGCATTGGACGTCACGATCCAGGCTCAAATCCTGGAGCTGCTGCGGGAGCTGCAGGCAGAGCGCGGCATGGCCATCTTACTCATCACCCACGACTTGGGCGTAGTGGCCGAAAATGCCGATGAAGTCGTTGTCATGTATGCCGGCAAGAAAGTGGAACATGCGCCCGTGGCCGACCTGTTCCGCGCGCCACGGCACCCCTACACCCTCGGACTCTTCGCCTCCCTGCCCAGTATGCAGAAGGCACGTGAAAAACTCTACGTCATCAAAGGCAATGTACCTGCAGCGACGCAGTTTCCCGTGGGCTGTCGATTCCACAATCGGTGTCCCTATGCCCAGCCCCGTTGCGTCGAGGAAGCGCCTCCCTACGATACCCTTGCCGATGCACCCGCCCACGGCGTGAGCTGCTGGGAATATAAAAACATTCCCGCCCACGGCCCGGACACGCTGGTTAACACGGGAGCCTCCGATCTTCATGAGTGATGAACTACTTATTGTCAAAGACCTGACGAAGCACTTTCCGATCAAAAAAGGCGTCTTCTCGCGAACCGTGGGGGCCGTCCGCGCGGTCGACGGAATCAGTTTCTCCATTCCCCGAGGCAGCACGTTAAGCCTCGTCGGTGAAAGCGGCAGCGGGAAAACGACGGCCGGCCGTTCGCTCTTGCGGCTCATCGAGCCCACGGCAGGCTCCATCCTCTTTGATGGGATCGACCTGACTGAATTGGACACCAAGGGACTCCGCGCGCTACGCAAGCGGGTACAACTTATTTTTCAGGATCCCTTCGGATCCCTCAATCCACGAATGACCGTCTATTCGGTCCTGTCCGAAGCCATGAAGACGCATCGATTGGGCGACAAGGAAACCCGTCGCTCCCGCTGTTTTGAACTCCTCGAGC
>JAUIMA010000288.1 GCA_030432675.1 Candidatus Hydrogenedentota bacterium
CCATATCGTAGCAGCCGTAGGGACTCTTGGGCTTCGCGATGGTGTCGCCAATGCCCTTGCTGCGGTCATATTGGATGAAGGTGGGGTCGTAGGTGTTGCCCCAGGGGAACATGCGTCCGTCGATGCCGCGGGCGGCCTTTTCCCATTCCGTTTCGGTGGGGAGGCGTTTGCCGATGGATTGGGCGTAGGCGTTGGCCTGCTCCCAGGTCACGATGGCAGGGTGATTGTCGCGCCCTTCGCGCCAGGTGTGCTCGGGGTCGAATTTCTTGAAGTCGGTGTTGCTGACTTCAAAGGTGTCGATGAAGAAGGCCTGGGTGGTGGCGATGTGTTGGGGCGCTTCGTCGGCGTCGCCCACTTTGCTGCCCATGATAAATTCACCGGAGGGGACATAGACCATGCCTTCGGGGGGCGTGGGGGTGTTCTCTTCGGCGTGGAGGGTGGCGGTAAGAATGAGGGTGCTGAGGACGAACAGGGCAATGTGCTTGCCGTGTCGGGCGATGGTGTTCATGGTGTGACTCCGTCGTGTTTGAAGGTAGAAAGTCGATTGGGATGACGCTGTTCCGCAGGAGCGGAAGGGTATGCATTACGACGGGGGACCGTCGTAACGAGCGCGTAGTACGGGCTACTCGTCGATGAAGCCATAGTAACGGGCGAACCAGTAATTTCGGATGATTTCGGCAGCGTTGTTTTCCTGTTCGGCCTCCACCATTTTCGTGGTGCCGTCGGGCTGTTCGACGGGGAATTGGCTCTTCCAGCGACGCATACCGTGCATTCCGTTGAGCGCATCGAGCACCTTCGGGGTGACGACCGAGCGGTCACCGGTGAGTGCGGCGTAGACCATGGGGAACCAGATCTCGCCATGACGGGTGTAGTCGAGTTGGGCCCAGGTGTATTGGTGACGGTTAATGGCCATGGTGTATTTGTTGAGGAGCGAGGGGTCGGTTTCGTAGGGAAAGAGCTGAAAATAGCTCTTGCAGGCGAGCTTATCGTCCCAGATGACATTCCACATGTCGGGCCAGATGGTTTTGGAGAGGATGGCCTCATCGGCGTAGCCGTGTTTGTCGATGAGCATGTGGTAGGCGGCCCGATAGCGTTCTTTGCCGGTGATGCGGTGGGTGGTCTTGAGGGCGGCGAGTATTTCCAGCGCGTTGAGGGGCTGGTGGGGGATGTCGGGGGAGAAGTTGCCCCAGAGGGTCATCTTGTTGTCCACGTCCACGAGCTTGAAGTTGTAGTCCACCACACGTCCCACAAAGCGGTCGAGGATACCGGCAACGATGGCCTTGTGTTCTTCGTCGGCCGCCATGTCGTAGTAGAGGCCGAGCATGTAGCAGAGGTCCACAAACTTATCGCTGCTCAGGTCGCCTTCCCAGCGATAGCCGGGCATGGTGGTGCTTTCGTGCCATTCAATGGGGAAGAAGTGATGGCGCTCATGCCAGAGGGGCGTGTCGGTCTTGTTGAGGGAGCGGGCAAAGACACCGGGTACCCCAGTCACCTTTTCCAGCTTCGCGATGCCCGCGATAATGTCGTGGCACTGCTGGCGATGGACGGGGTCTTTCGTGATGGCGTAGCGATAGCAATAGGCCGCGAGCATGGCGCCCGTGACCTCGATGCAGTCTTCCTGGCTGCCCACCATGGGGGCTACGGTGCCCACGGGTGGAAAGATGATGTGTTGCATGAACACGCCTTCGTTGATGTGGTTGCCCCGCATGAGGGCGTCATACATTGCGACGCGCTTATGGAGCGGGTCGTCGGAGGTGGGGAAGTCGTTGACCTGCTGGGCGGGCGCGGTCAGGGGCGCCAAGGTCAGGGATAGGACAAACAGGGCGATGCCAACAGGGGGGTTGGGCATGAGGTACTCCTTAAAGGTTGAGGAAACAGAGTATCAAGCTGCACGGACGACATGAAAGTCCGTGTTTCAGGTGTGGGGCACCCGGGTAGATATCGCCAGTTCCCGCAACCTGCCGACGCGGGACTCTGGTTATGCGCGAAAGATGGCTGGCAGTCGTTGAGGTGGCTGGGGCGGTGCTATGGTGTTCAGTCCGGGAGGAACGCAACGGATGTAACGCGGCCTTCCTCGTAGGTGACGACGCCCCAATCATTGCTGAGGCTTCCCCGTCCTGTGTGTTTGTAGACGGCGCTGTTTTCCAACGTAAATTCTCCCGAAACGGACTCGCCGGTGCGCGCCCGAAAACCCGAGCCAACGGACGCAAAGTCTAGGGACTCGTTTCCCGTCAGGGAAAATGCCGTAGACTTGGACGGCGACTTTAGTGTCATGGGTAGTAACACAACAATCCATACCAGGGCGTGGGCCCCAACGACGATATACTCAACCCCGTGGGCGTTGAATTCGGACAACAGATCGTTGAAGTCTTGGTTCAGCATCGAAATCCTTATTTCAGGCCATACATGCGCGGGTTAATGTCCATACCGCCGCCATGCGCTCACCGGGCGTGGACTCGGGTGGCGTAGTTTCCTCATGTTCCAAAGCCTGCGGACGAAGGACGCGACTCGTACAGATGCGTCTTTTTGAGCGTTCGGCGGATAAAATGGCGGCAAACTCCCATGTCCAATATATCGTTGTAGACGATACGCAACGGACTGCGTGTACAGCGTTTCATATGCTAAGTATACCCCAAGTTGACGTCGATCCTACGCCCCGAGTTCGTTCGGGCGTATGTTTCATCAGCCAGCCGATGTGTTCATCAATACGAGGACAAGTCCCACGGCCGCTATGCCCAACGGTATTCCAATGAGCCAGGGACGTGGTTTCTGGAAGAGAAATCGGTGGTACCACCCGATGGCGCGATAACAGTCCTTCAGATCCTTTACCGGGGTATATTTCCCGTATTCAGACAAGTCCATTATACAACTTAGCGGAAACATTATGGTCATGAGCAGGGCGACGGCGACCGGCCAGCCCAAGATGAAGAGCGCGCTGCTTAGTAAGAAGGTGCCATACCAATGATGATTGAAGATGAGTGAGGGCGGGCTTACGAACAAGCCGACCAGTGTCGCGGATACCAGAAGTCGGACCCAAAAGCCCATGCTGAATTTCTTCATACGCACGTGTCCTCCTCTGTGCCTTTCAGAACCGAAACGATGTAACTACTACACCACAACGGAAATCCTATTCGCATCGAAGCATCCTACGGTAGCCGCAATTTGTTCGGGCGTGACCACTTGATCTTTGTGGCCCAAACGCGGCCTTTGGCGCCCATTTCCAAGGCGCGTTCGGGTTTGTACATAGCTTCGCCTACGTTAATCCACGTCTCATCGGGACTCACCGTGACCACGCCGAAGTTGCCGAGCATGGCACCCCGTTCGGGAACGACGATTTGTTCGGTGCTACGGATGAGGTGTCCCAAGAGAGATAGCCCTAACGGACTAAACCCTGCCGGTCACCAGTGTTTGTGCATGTTCACGACGCTTGGCCTTGGGCTTCAACTTGATTTCCACATCCACATCCAGCGCATTCAAAAAGCGAAGCAGGCGTTCTATCGTAAAGCCTTTGAGTTTTCCATTGACGATGGCGGAAACCTTGGCCTGATCGATCCCCATGAGTGCTCCGGCTTCCTGTTGGCTTAGTGCCCGGAGTTCCATAGCATCTTGAATGTACATGGCCAGATTGGATTTTACCAATGATTGCTCGGGGTTCTTAAATCCGAAATCCTCGAAAACATTTTCGGTGCATTTGTAGGTGTTCGGTGTTGTCATTATTCTGCTCCTTGACCAAGAGCGCGTTGCACTCTTTAATTGCCAGGATGGGAATCCTGCAGCGACTTCAATCGCGTTCGCACCAGATCCATGTCTTTCTTGGGTGTGGCGATGCGACGCTTCGATTTTTTCTTGAAGGCGTGTAGCACGTGGACTTCATGGGGAAATCGTGTCGTATAGATGAGACGATAGGCATCGCCAGCGTAGCCATAGGGTATTTCCAATTCCCGGGCACCTGGGAACCCCTTCAGAGGCTTTGCCAGTTGGTGCTTTCTACCGTTTCGCGCTAAGTGCAGTCCGTGTAGCATTACTTCCTGTACGTCTTGAGGAAACTTTTGCAAGTCTCTGCGGCTGCCACCTACGAAATACAATTCATCCATGGCTAGATTGCTCCAGACCCCCACTGCCGCCCGCCATCACCGTCATCGTATGTACAAAGGTCTCTTAGAAGTATGCCAGTTCTGGCATGGGCTGTCAATTGCTCTACTACGGCAAGCGCAATTCATTCGGTTGCGACCAGATGATTCGTGAGGTCCAGACGCGCCCGGCGGCACCGTGCTTCATCGCTTCTTCCGGCTTATACAGGCCCTCGCCGACCGTGATCCAGGTTTCGTTGGGGATTACGGTGACGACGCCAAAGTTACCCAGCATGGCACCCCGTTCGGGTACGACGATTTGCTCCGTGCTGCGGATGAGCTGGAGCTTTTTCGTGTCTACCTGGCTCATAAAGAGGGGGGCGCGATTGCGGATGATGTGTTCGTTGCTGGCATCCTTACGGGTGTAGACAAGAAACAACGCGTCGCTGTGGGTGACCCAGTGAGCCTGGGTGTTGTGGCTGCCGATTTCTTCGCCATCGTCAAAGGTCCATGGGCGCTTCGGGGCGAAGTTCAGGTCCGGGCCCGCCGAAGAAACATAGGCCCGCTTATCGTTGCGCATGGTCACATAGTAGTTACCCTGAAAGCGGGTAAGGGAAGGTTCGTAAACTCCGCGTGGATCGTCATGGCGGATGGGTGCGCTGTGGGACAGGTACGTGATCGTGGTGCCATCAAAGAAACAGCGTAGCACTGTCGTAGCGTAGGTATCCGAACCTTTCGCCTTGAAGTAAACGGGCACGAGCAAGTCGCCGTTGTCGTCTACCAGCCACTGGCCACAGCCGTTACCCGCGTTGAAGAACTGGGCTTCTGCGGGCATGACGATGGTCCTCCAATCCGACCAGGAATCCGCCCCGGCATCATAGACGGAATAGGCGGTCTCGCGGGGGCGGGGGTCGCGCATGAGCTTCCCGTCCTGATAGCGGACCGTGTGGCCCATACCAAAGAGGGTCTTAGTCTGGGGGTGCCAGCCGGGGGTGAAATCACACACGCCTACCGTGGTCTTTTCGTCCTCCTGGCGCCACGCCAGGGCCTCAGGCGTCTTTGGTTCCGACCAGGTCTCCCCAAAATCGCGTGATTGGATGTAGCTGAGGCCGGAAAAGTAGTCCGAGACGTCTACAAACCACTTCTGCATGGTCAGGAGGACGACCGGCGCATCGTTTTCTGCCCCTGTGGCGGGGATAATGCCGCCACGGGGGTGAAACCAACACGATTTTCCATCAAATTCCTGCAGCGCGGTGTCCAATTGGATACGATATTCGAGTTCATTGCCGCCAATAGTGGTGTGTGGGCCGGGGAGCGGATCGGGCCCTGCGGAAAACAATAGGCCGCCGATGAGTAGCAGTGTGGGAGACATAAGTAATTCCTGTTGTTGAGGTTAGTAATGCATAGTACGGAAGGGGGTTGCGCTCGTTCAAGGGCTGGAATTCGCGTCGTGGGGAGCCTTGGAACCCGTACAGGAAAATAAAAATGGAAGCGGGCTTGACATTGGGTCTCTGCAAAGAGGATAATACGGAACTTGCCTCGGTGTGGCGTTTACGGGACGCATACTCACAACCTTTCAATTCGTTGAAATAAGTTGTTGACATGTGTCTCAGATATTGCTATGCTTGTGGGCCATTGTCTGGACGGCATTCCGCGCGTCCAAACACAATTTCCCTATCAGGAGTAGTCGAAATTGCCTACGATTAATCAACTGGTACGAAACTGTCGCAAGACGAAGGTTTCGAAGACAAAGTCACCTGCCCTGAAGGCTTGTCCGCAAGCTTCGGGTACCTGCACTCGCGTCTACACCATGACACCGAAGAAGCCGAACTCGGCTTTGCGTAAGGTGGCTCGTGTACGTCTTAAGAATGGCATGGAAGTGACTGTGTATATTCCGGGTATTGGCCATAACTTGCAGGAACACTCGCAGGTTATGATCCGTGGCGGTCGTGTGAAAGACCTTCCTGGTGTTCGCTATCATCTTATCCGTGGTGTCCTGGATTCCCAGGGTGACATGGGTGGACAGGCGGGCGTCAAAGAAGAAGGCGGTAAAGAAGTTCACACGGGTCGCTGGGTCAGTCGCTCGAAATATGGTGTTAAGAAACCAAAGAAATAGATTTGTCCGTATTACGAGTGACAAAGGCTAATGGAATTTAATAATGGCACGACGCAGAGAAATAGCGAAACGGGAAATCCTGCCCGATCCGAAGCACGGAAGTGTGACGCTCAGCAAGTTTATCAACGCAGTTATGATAAGCGGCAAGAAGAGCATCGCTGAATCCATCGTCTATGGCGCCCTGGATTTGATCAAAGAAAAGCTTCCGAACGAGGATCCTCTGTCTGTCTTCACCACCGCGATTGACAATGCAAAACCACTTTTGCATGTAAAGTCCCGTCGTGTTGGTGGTGCGACGTATCAGGTGCCTGTGGAGATCGCTCCGGCGACCCGCACGGCCATCGCCTTCCGTTGGATCATCGAGTTCTCCCGCAAGCGCGGCGAGAAGACCATGCGCGAGCGTCTCGCGGGTGAGTTGATGGACGCGTACTCCAAGCAGGGTACGACGGTTAAGCGGAAAGATGATACGCACCGCATGGCAGAAGCCAATAAAGCCTTTGCTCATTTCCGATTCTAAATAGCCCCTGCCTTTGCTCGATTGATGGGATGGGCGTCTTTGACGCTGTCGCTTTCGAGTGGGTTGGAGTGATGAATATAGATACCAGATGGTGCCGGGTAAGTGTATCCGGTGTGTTTGGTCGTGTTTTCGGGTGGACCTGGCCCGGGTTGGGTCTGTGCGTCTGTAGTTGGTGTGTGTATATGCACCAGAAACTCTGAAGCAAATCAAAAAGGTGACATTGTGGCTCGCTCACTTCCTCTAAATAAAGTGCGTAATATCGGTATTATGGCGCACATTGATGCAGGTAAGACGACGGTAACCGAACGGGTGCTGTTCTATTCCGGTCGTGTGCACCGTGTTGGCGAAGTGCACGACGGTGCGGCCACCATGGATTTCATGGAGCAGGAGCGCGAACGCGGCATTACGATTGCCTCTGCTGCTACGGCCTGCGAATGGAATGGTCACAAGATCAATATTATTGATACCCCCGGTCACGTGGATTTCACGGCCGAGGTGGAGCGCAGTCTTCGTGTGCTGGATGGTGCCGTAGCCGTATTCTGTGCGGTAGCCGGTGTGCAGCCCCAGTCCGAAACGGTATGGCGTCAGGCTGACCGTTATCACGTACCCCGTCTCGCTTTCATCAATAAGATGGACCGCGTGGGTGCCGATTTTGCCAAAGCTTTTGGCAGCATGAAAGAGCGTCTCGGTGCCAATCCGGTTCCGATTCAGCTTCCCATTGGTGCAGAAGATCAATTCAACGGGGTGGTTGACCTGGTTGAGATGAAGGCCTACACCTGGGAGGGTGAAGGTGCTGCCACCGAGCAGGTGGAAATCGAAATTCCCGCCGAGCTTAAAGAGCGGGCAGAAGACTGGCGTCGTGAGCTCGTTGAAGCCGCCGCCGAAGCCGACGAAGCCCTCATGGAAAAATACTTCGCTGAGGAAGAAATCACGCTCGAAGAGCTCAAGGCTGCGATTCGTAAGGCGACCCTGAATAATATCTTTACCCCGGTTCTGGCGGGTACGGCCCTTCGTAGTAAGGGTGTGCGTCTTATGCTGAATGCGGTAACCGATTATCTTCCTTCCCCGGTGGATGTGGATGAAATTACCGGTACTGACCCGCGCGACACGGAAAAGCCTCTCAGCCGCAAGCCGTCTGATGATGAGCCCTTCTCCTCGCTGGCGTTTAAGATTGTTACCGATCCCCACGTGGGTCGTTTGACCGTCATTCG
>JAUIMA010000289.1 GCA_030432675.1 Candidatus Hydrogenedentota bacterium
GGAGTGACATTGGTGGTTTCCCCGCTGATCGCACTGATGAAGGACCAAGTGGACGCGCTGCAAGCGCGCGGTTTACCGGCCGGCCTGCTCAATAGCTCGCAAACCTTGGAAGAGCAACGCGCCACGCTGGACGCGATTCGCGCACGCACACTGAAGCTAGTCTATGTTGCACCGGAGCGCTTCCGCTCCCAAAGTTTTCTCAACGCTCTCCCCGCCGATGCCATCAGCCTATTCGCTATCGACGAAGCGCACTGCCTTTCGCAGTGGGGCCACGACTTTCGGCCGGACTACATGCGATTGGGCGAAGCACGCAAGGCACTCGGCTCACCGCCTTGCATCGCATTGACCGCCACCGCTACCCCCGATGTCCAGACCGACATCATGAAAGTGCTGGAAATGCAGGATCCAGCGGAATTCGTGGCCGGCTTCGCCCGTGAAAATCTAAGTTTCAATGTGCGCAAGATCGGCTCGAACGCCGACAAACAGGAGGCCCTGCTGCGCTTAATCAAGCAACACAAGACGGGCATTATTTACTGCGCAACGCGCAAATCGGTCGACAAGGTTGCCGCCACCATCGAGCCATTGGCCGGCTCGGTCATCCGATATCACGGCGGCCTCTCAGACAAAGAACGCAATGAGGCGCAGGAAATTTTCATGCAGCGCAGATCCGACGTGGTGGTGGCCACCAATGCCTTCGGAATGGGCATCGACCGAGCAGATATTCGCTTCGTCTGCCACTATGAAATGCCAGGCAGCGTGGAGGCCTACTATCAGGAAGGCGGTCGCGCGGGACGGGATGGCGCCCCCTCAGTCTGCGAAATGCTCTTTTCCTATGCCGATATTGCGGCCATTCCCCAGGAACTCGAGCCCATCGGCAAGCATTGGTTTAATCACCTCCTCTACAACACCGATGGCAGCCGCTTCATTTTCCTCCACCGCGTCCACAAAAAACTGGACAAGAAAGGGGGCTGGACTACCCGCATGTTTACCGCGGGCGCCGACGGCAGTGATCTGAATGTCGTGGCCGATCACGGCATGGTGAGCCACTTTGTCTGGCGCGACCCCAGCCACATTCTTGCCTGGGCCCGGGAACCGGACACGGGCGACGCCTACTATCTCTACACCGACAAAAGCGACAAGGTGGAAATCGTGGGCGAAGAAGTCTTCACCCGAGACGGCCACTGCACCTACTCTCCCGACCGCAAGTGGATGCTTACAGACACCTACCCCGACAAGAACAATCTTCACTACGTCTATCTCTATAACCTGGAAGACAAGCGTTTCATCGAGATTGCGAAGATCTATCGCCCGAAGCCCGGCGACAACGAATGGCGCTGCGACCTTCACCCCGGATGGAGCCGTGATGGCAAAACGGTGGCTATCGACGCCATGTACCTCGACGGCAAACGGCAGATCCACCTGCTGGATGTGAGTCAGTACACCGCCCCGACCGAATAAGTCCCCTTTCAATCAACTACGTACCAAAAGACGTGGCAGGAACAGTATGGGAATTAACGTAGACAAAGCACCCGACAGTGAACCCGATCCCGAAGACGTATTATCCAGAATGCGATCCGCCGGGGTACAACTAACCCCTGAGAACTACCACGTCTGGTTCGAATATGTCCGTGGCGAAAACAGCCAACTCGTAAGCCAGGTTGAGCGCATCCGAGCAGCGGGAGAATTGTTTACCAAGGAAATCAACAAAAAACTCTATACGGAGTTTTTTGATGACGACGGTGACGATCGTGCCCGGCGCCTCGCGCAGAAAAAGACCCATGCCGTCTTACGCGAAGCCTTGAACGGCATCCTCACGTCCCAGAGCAATACCAGTGACTATCAGGACAGCCTCAACGACTTCACGGAAGCCATGACCAACCTCACCGATACGAAGGGTATTGCCGGATTGGTGAAGGAACTGGTGCGGGAATCCAACCGTATGGCCCAGTCAAACATCTTTTACCAGAACCAGTTGGAAGATGTTCGTGCGGAAGCGGTCAAGCTCAACGAAGAACTTGAAGAAGCGATGCGCAGTTCTTCTATCGACCCCCTGACGGGACTCTTTAATCGCAAGGCGGTCGATGAGAAACTCGAAGAACTCCTGGAACGGTTTCGAGAAAACGGGACCGTTTTTTCGGCCGTGATGATCGATGTGGACAAGTTCCGCGATTTCAATACCCGTTACGGGCACCAGATCGGTGATGCCGTCCTTCGTGTTGTCAGCAACACGCTCAAGGAAAGCGTCAAGGGCCTGGATTTCGTCGCGCGCTACGGGGGGGAAGAGTTCATCGTGTTATTCCCGAAAACCAGCCGCGACAATGCCGCCATCGTGGCCGACAAAATGCGAATCGCGGTGGAGGAACACCGCAAACGCATTTCGAGCACGGGCGAAGTGCTCGATCCCATCACCATCAGCTGTGGCGTGGCCGAAATTACCACTTCCGACAATGCGGAATCGGTGATCCACCGCGCCGACCAGGCCCTCTACCTCGCCAAAAACAGCGGCCGTAATCAGGTAAAAACAGAACAGGACCTCGATTAAGGAACGGCTCAATCATGGGGCCGTACCCATCAGGAGGATAGGCATTCCTGCCTGTCATAAGGCTCACGTGAGACTGCAAACGCCCGGCGGGGTCCTTACGGGAAGGTACATCTAAACAAATTCCACAACGCGCCCTCGAAGACTCAGCATACGCTTTGTGTCGGCCACGAATGGCCAACCCCCTGTTGGACAACTATCCAACTACATTGCCTGCACGGCATCCAGCACCACCTGAAAGGGTACGGCCTCAAAGGCACCAAACAGGCCGTGCTGACGCAACTTTGCTCTCGTCGTGGCCGGTGAGGTGATGCCGCAGAGAAACCGTGCCTGCTGGCGGGGCGTCGACAAGGCGCCATGCCCCTCGGCCAGCAAGTCGCGAATGCGTTGCACATCCCGCTCGCCGAGCGCCGGCGGGGCTGCTTCGGGCAATGGCGGGTGCTCCACCCCTTTGCACCGGGAACAGTGGCCGCACACATCGCGCACCTCCCCAAAGTAAGCCAACACGTATTGGGTCAAACAGCCCGTATGGCCCGCGTATTTCAATACCTGGCGGATGCGGGCAATGTCGTTTTCTTCCCGTTTCCGGAAACGGTCATTCAGGCTGCCAATAAGAGCATCCGAATCTTCGGGCGACCGGAGTCGTCGATACCCTTGACGCACGCCGGCCACCTGCAAGATGAGGTCGCCCTGCTCTTCGAGAAAGTTCAGGGCCGCCACGATGCGCTCCCGCGGTTCCCCAATGGTGGCACTGATGGCCGCCGTATCGAGGGTGAACCATTTCTTCCCCTTCTTCGCATGGCGGAAAATCTTCTTGAGAAACTCCGCCCGCTCCCCACTCACCCGGGCGAAGATCTCCACCGATGGGCGCTGGGGCTCGAATTTGTATTCGCTGTAGAAAGGACCCGTACTTTCGAGAATACCATCCAATTCCAGGTAGGTCGTCAGGGTCTTCACCACCAGAGGGCGCACATCGAACTGGTTGGACAGCTCGTACTCGGAAATATCAAACGTGTCCTCTTGCTCGAGCAAGTGGCGCGTGAAGGCCCCCACCGTCTCGGCTTCGGGCGTGTCGCCGTAGCTGAAGTTTTCCAACACCGTCACATCGTCGGGACAGGCCAGTAGTTCGCAGACCGACGTCCGTCCATCCCGACCGGCACGGCCGATTTCCTGGCTATAGCTCTCCAGGCCCTTGGGCAGGTTGTAGTGGTAGACGTAGCGGATGTTTGCCTTGTCCACGCCCATGCCAAAGGCGATGGTGGCCACAATGATGGCATCGTCCGACGCCATAAAATTATCCTGAATCGCCGTCCGGTCTTCCGGCTTCAGACCCGCGTGGTAGGCTGTCGCGTTGAGGCCGTTGCGACGCAAGAACTCCGCCACCTCGGCCGCCGTCTTTTGCAGGGTCACATAGACGATGGTGGGGCCTGGGGGACGTTTCTTCATGCGCTCAAGGAGCATGGCATCCCGGTCGGCAGCAGGGCTGGGCACCACGCTGAGCTTGAGGTTGGGCCGATAAAAGCCCGTGTGGACTTCGTCGTCTTCGGCAATATCAAAGGCCACCCGCACATCATCCGCCACCGCCGGCGTCGCCGTAGCCGTGAGGGCCAGCACCCGCTCCACCTTCAGATCCTTCGCCAACTGGGCAATCTTGAGGTAGTCCGGGCGGAAATTATGGCCCCACTCCGAGATACAATGGGCCTCGTCAATGGCGAGCATGGAAATCTGCTGGCGCTTGATGGTCTGTAGGAAGCGCTCGTTCCCCAGACGTTCGGGAGAAATATAGAGTAACTTGAGCGTGCCCGCACGGAGGTCGTCGAAAAGCTGAAAGTTTTCTTCCTTCGTCAGCGTCGAATCCAGACGCGCCGCCGGAACGCCTTTGGCAATCAGAAAATCGAGCTGATCTTTCATGAGGGCAATAAGGGGCGAAATCACCACCGTTAAGCCATCCATCATCAACGCGGGCAGCTGATAGCACATACTCTTTCCCGCGCCCGTCGGGAAAATGGCCAACACCGATTTCCCCTCCAGCAGGCGTGAAATGGCGGCCTCCTGGCCATCGCGAAAGGCGTCAAAACCAAAGTGTTGTTGCAGGGCTTCCTGCAGGGTAGATTGGGTGCTCTCGCTCATCATGCGTCGTCTCTTCCTGAAAAAATCCCCGGGCGCTCTCGAAGGCCGTAGCATAACGCAGACCTCAGGGCATTTTCGAGGGAAGGACGCAATTTCCAGTGCTGTACGGGGACTGCCTCGACGCAATGTATCCGCTCTTTCGCACGGGCACGTGATGGCAAGATCAGGCACGTTGTACTAACGACATCCGTCCAGACGGCGAGGCTGTCCCCCTCCCATCAGGGTCTGAAGCGCCGCATGTGGTTGGATGAGGTGGCATAGCGGCCATCGAACGGATGCATACCGTAACCTATGTCGCCCTCTTCGTGGACTAAACGGCTCCTTTCAAAGGCCTTCCTCCGGGCACGGGACGCTGCCCATACTTGCTGATTGCTCAATTCACCCTTCACCCTTCACCCTTCACCCTGTTCCTTCGCCAGGGCACCCAGGGTGTGCACCGCTGCCGCCATCCGCTCCGACCAAGGGACGCCGGTATTGAGCCGCAGACAGTGGTCATAGCGGCCATCGAGGCCAAAGAGCGCACCGGGGCCGATGCTGATACCGTGGCGCAGGGCCGCTTCTTTGAGCCGGGTGGTGTTGTGCCCCGCTGGCAATTCTATCCAGAGGAGAAAACCTCCCGACGGACGGGTCACCCGGGTCCCTTCCGGGAAGGCATCAAACACATGCTTGATGAAACGTTGCGTATTGTCATGGAGGGTGCGACGCAGACGGCGGAGATGCCGGTCATAGCCCCCATGCTCGAGATATTCCGCCAGGGCCCATTGGGCCGCCGTGTCGGACGCCATGGT
This sequence comes from Candidatus Hydrogenedentota bacterium, assembly GCA_030432675.1. Classification (GTDB taxonomy): domain Bacteria; phylum Hydrogenedentota; class Hydrogenedentia; order Hydrogenedentales; family JAEUWI01; genus JAEUWI01. Next base: position 5,458 of record JAUIMA010000289.1, read on the forward strand.
CGTTACTCGCTTTCGCCGCAGGACTTCTTGATACCAGCGCCCCGGCACGGCCCACCCGATGCGAAGGCCCGACGACAGCACCTTGCTGAAACTCCCGCAATTCATCACCCAGCCCCCGTCGTCATAGCCTTTGACCAGGGGCGGGCGCTCCCGTGCGAAGGCGAGCTCGCCATAGATGTCATCTTCAATGACCGGCGTTTCATAACGGGCCGCAAGTTGGGCCAGGCGCTCCTTGGCCTCCGGGGGCATGCAGGAGCCCAGGGGATTGCTGAAACTGGGCACCACGAAAACGGCCTGGACGGAGCCGCTCTTCAAAACTTCTTCCAGGGCATCCAGGTCCATTCCCGTATCCGGGTGGGTCTGGACCGGATGGGCATGGACTCCGTTGACTTCCAGCCATTCCAGCAGGGCGTAGTAGGCCGGAGACTCAATGGCCACGGTCTCCCCCCGGCGCACCACGGCCCCGAGCGAAATGCAGAGGGCTTCTGTACACCCGGAAGTGATGATGATGTCGTCCGCCGACGCCGCGCATCCCGCCATGGCCAGCCGCCGGGCAATCTGATGACGGAGCCCTTTGTGACCCGGTGGAAAGGAGTAACTCAACGCGACGGCCGGTTTTTCACGGAGCACTTTGGACTGCATGCGGGCCAGCATCCGTTGGGGCAACAATTCGGGGTGGAGCACGGCAGCACCCAAGGGCACCTGCGCCCCCGTCTGGGCTTCCTGCAACAAATCGCGAATCAGGGCGGAACGGCCCACCACCTTCGTCCGGGGATGGGGTTCCATAACCCGCGGCACTTCGCACTGGGCCGTAGGTGGGGACTGCACATAGTAACCCGACTGGGGCCGGGCCGCAATGAGTCCCCAGTCTTCCAGGCGGCGATAGCCCTCGAGCACGGTGGTCACACTGACCTGGCGCAATTCGGCCATCTGCCGGACGGAAGGCAAGCGTTCCCCAGGCTGGAAGGCCCCCTGTTCAATGCGATCGCGCACATACTGGGCTAGGGCCTCATACCGCGTGCGATGGGTCGACGTAGTCACCGGTCTGCTTCCTCCATCAAAAGTAGGCATAGGACGTGTAGGGAGACACGCTCCATACACAGATTACCATGAAGCCAACTGTTATGCAATAAGTTGTCCTAAATTGCATCTGTTATTATTCCCGATTTGCGGGTACCATTTGGTTAGAACACGGGCAGCAGCCCGCCCTGAAACCTGAGGAGATAGCGTCATGCACACCCACTACACACACATCACAGAAGCCCCGACCCTTTTCCAACGCGTCATCGCCCGCTTGAACGACCCGAGCCCCGCACGCTACAGCGGCGCCATCCAGCTCCGCACCATCGGACGCGTTACCCTGGCGGACGCCCCGGCAGCCGCGAACAGCACCCTGCCGACGGCGAAGTCCCAACGATGCGATTCCGACGTCCCATGCCACCACGCCACCCCCCGATCCGCCGCCTGAGGTGATCCACGGGGACTGCCCCGACGCAACGACTTGACCTATTCCCCAGCAACACGTTGGCGAACCCCGTCACGCCGACTCAACGACACCCACCCGGAAGTCGGGGCTGTCCCCCTCCCATCAGGGACTGCCGCGCCCGGTGTCGTTTGAATTGCCCGCGGTGGTAAATAAATCAGGACGGACACGTGCCGCACTGGAAACCCCAGACGGAGGTGGCTGTCCCGTCGTTGGTGGAGCAAACGAGCATCCAGTAACGCCGATGCGCGTCGGTAAAGCCTCACCCTCATGACCGACTTTCAGAAATAGAATCCCGTGAAGGAAGGGGACTGCCCCGACGCAAACACTCGACCTATTCCCCAGCAACGCGTTGGCAAGCCCCGTCACGCCTCATCAACGACACCCATCCGGACGTCGGGGCCGTCCCCCTGCGCTAAAGGTACTACGACCAAGACATCAGCCCTGCTCCCCCACGACCTAATGGAACCCGACCTCGAGCGTCTTCCCAAACGCACGGCTAATCTTCTCCAAGGTCTTCACCGTCGGATTGCACTTTCGGGGATTCTCCAACTTCTGATAGGCCTGGTAGGAAATCCCGATACGCTTTGCGATGGCCGCTTGGGTCTGGCCCTCCCGTAACGCGCGCAGCTGGTAGGCCAGTGCAATATTCGGGTCCACGCGGACCGAAATGCCATCCCGTCCCCGCTTCGGGCTGGGAGTGGGCAGGACATAGCCCCGCTCGAAGTCCACGGAGAGCACGCCATTCAGGGCATCATGGGCGTTCCGGAGGGCCTCCTCCTTTGTTTCGCCATAGGTATTGACATGTTCAAAGTCGGGAAAACTGACCAGATAGACCCCGTCTTGCTGTTTGATTCGCGCGTTATATTCCATGGTATCAAAGCTCCAAATCCGTCTGGCGAAGTATGGCCGCAACGAGGCCCTTGGGAAGATCCTTCGTGCCATGAACGGG